>JAIFMU010000220.1 GCA_020048285.1 bacterium
CCGTTTCATTTCTTAATAATCACCCCAAACCTCTTAATAATCACCCCAAACCTCTTAATCGAGCGGGAAAAGTCTTAATAATCACCCCAAACCTCTTAATCGAGCGGGAAAAGTCTTAATAATCAGTATAAACCTCTTAATAATCATTCCAAACCTCTCAATCGAGCGGGAGAAGGGATTAATCCTGCGGTGTGAAACGAGATAACTCTTGCAATATGGTCGGTGAGATCGTCGAACCGCATCCACGGATCCTTCGACAAGCTCAGGAACCGAATGTGTACCTGTAATTCACACCGCATCGATACCGTTCATACGCTATCACGTCATTGGTTGAAAGCGCACTCAGTAGAAAGATATTCCATTGATTGCATTTATGAGTATCTCGTGGTATCATTGAGATTCATGTAAATCAGGAGAGAACCAATGTCCCCAATACCGACCAAAACACCTTCGACGCTGGTGACCCTGTTGGATCAGAGCAGAACCTTTTTTATCGTGCTCTTTGTTATGGGTACAATCGCCTTGAATATCTTTGTCTACAACTCCACCAAAAAGCAGCTTCACACAGAACTTTCGGCCATGATGGATCACACCGGTTCCGCCGTTACATCACTCACCGGTGAAGCCTACTCGTACTTGGCGCAACTTCAGACCGCCTACCAATCAGCACCTACGGCGATTCGCCCAGAGATTGCCGCTCACCGACCAGCGATACCATCAATGCCCTTTGAAAATGGTTCACCGGCGTTCAAGAAAATGTTCGGTTCTCTCACGATTCGTTCAGACAAAGCCTATGATTCGACAGTTATGGCAGTAGCTTCTCACGCGGTAACCATGAGCGCCGTTCACGCGAATAACACTCACTTCCTTTGGTCCTATTTCTACGATGCCAAAGAACAGTTCACCACGGTCTACCCCTTTATATCTCAAGCGGAGCTGTTGAAAACTACCGGAACCACCGATTCTGATAGTACCGTAGCGCGAATATTTGACGCAGGGGGAACCAATCCCATTCCACTTGTAGGGCCCATTTCTAATCCCGAACGAAAAATGGTCTGGACGAAACCGTACAATGATATCGCCGGAAAAGGTGTAATCGTATCAGTGCTTGCACCGGTGTACAACGGGAACACTTTTATGGGAGCATTCGGCACCGATTACGCACTACAGATGATCGACTCGCTCTTGCAATCCGTCGCCGATGATCGACTATCTCTTCAGGTGGTGACTAGCGAAGGGTGGATTGTAGCGGGAAGAGATCGTACGGGACCAACAGATTCAGTGGTCTACTATTCGCCGAAAGAGCTTTCTCAGGAGTTTGTTCGACAATCGGGATTCTGTCGCCGAGCTATTCAGTTGTCAAACTCGAACTGGTATCTGGTGGGAACAATTCCACAAAAATCTCTATGGAGCGCAATGCTTCCGCTTCTTGTGATACTCAGCACCGGTTCTTTAGCAACACTAGTGATTATTCTTCGGCTGTTTCGGCATTTAAAGAGACTGGTTTGAAAAGACAAAACGAATACCTTAAGGAGAAGACGTATGAAAACACTAATCATTGAAGATGACCACACAAGCATCACCTTTCTCGAAGGAGCACTCTCGCTGTACGGCCAAACCGATGTGGCGCGGGACGGTTTCAGCGGATTGGGAATGATAATGATCAGCGACTACGACTTGATCTGTCTCGATATCAACATGCCGGGGATCAGCGGTCACGAAGTACTCACGCACCTTCGCAACTACGAAGCACTGAAAGGGATTCCCGTGGGAAAAGGGGTAAAAGTGTTTATTACCTCCAGTTCGAAAGATACGAAAAATGTTTTTAGCGCCTTTCGCGAGAACTGTGACGAATACCTTCCCAAACCACTGGATCTCAACGTCCTCGCAGAACTGATTGCCAAACACAATCTCAACCAGGAGTAAGCGGTGCGAGTACTTGTTGTAGATGATGATTTTACCAGTCGCAATATTCTCACCGCCATGCTTCACGATCTGGGAACGGTGGAAGTTGCCGTCACCGGAACAGAGGCGATGGATGCAATCGCCCACAGCTTTAACAGTACTGATCCCTATCGCCTGATCTGTCTCGACCTGAAACTTCCCGGTCGAAGTGGTCAAGATGTCCTTCACTTTATCCGTTCCGCCGAACGGATGCGCGGCCTACAGCATCCGGTGCCGGTATTCATAATCACCGGGGATCATTCACGCGGGTCAGTGATCGGCACCGCGAAAGAGGGAAGCAACGGGTATTTGGTCAAACCGTTCGATCTCGAGCATCTGGAACACTTGCTGCAGCGGTGCGGTCTGCGCGAGATTTCGCAATAACTCATTCTAGCGAAGAGAGAGATTTCTATGGACTCAGCCAAAATACCCAATATTGTTGTTGTTGACGATTCAGAACCGATTGTTCGACTCGTTGCGGATATTCTCAAATCGGGCGGTTATGAAACACGAGCTTTTACTTCGGCCGACCTAGCCCTTCAGTCGATCATCGCCAATACGCCGGATCTGATGATTCTAGATATCAACATGGAAGAGATGGATGGACTTGAGTTCTGCCGAACGATCAAAGCGTACGGCATACTTACAGATACACCGGTGATTTTTATCAGCGGGGCCGACGATGCGCATCTCGTAAAACAGGCCTACCAAGCGGGCGGTGTCGATTTTCTGTACAAGCCATTTCGCCGCGAAGACATACTGTGCCGCGTGCAAACCCATCTCACCATTGCCTCGAAAAACAAGGCGTTGCAACAGCGCAATTCCGCGCTAATTAAGATCACATTCGACGGCTTTTGGCTCTGCGATCTGGCGGGAAATATTGTCGATGCCAACGATGCCTATATCGCCATGAGTGGCTACTCATGGGAAGAGTTGCTCTCTATGAAAATCCACGATTTTGAGAGCAAAGAATCCCTTCGTGATACACAACAGCACATTGAAAAAATCAAGACAACGGGGTTCGATCGATTTGAAACTATCCATCGCCGCAAAGATGGTTCAACATACGCCGTCGAAGTGAGTGTGCAACTGGACAATGACCACTTTGTAGTCGTCATTCGAGATATTTCGGATCGCAAATCCTACCAAACCAAACTCGAACGGGAACAGGGGCAATTTCAGGCAATATTTGATGCATCGCCAGTGGGAATGTTCATTCTCACCAATGAAGGAGAGATCCGCAAAGCTAACCACGCCTATAGTTTAATTGTCCTGAAAAACCCCGCCGAGATAGTAGGCCTTCGCCCGGGAAGTGCACTCAGTTGTTCTCACGCCAACGATGATCCCCGAGGTTGCGGATTTGGTACTCACTGCGAAGAGTGTCCTCTTCGCCACGGCATAATTTCCGCCTTTGAAGCACATGAACCCTTCGATCTGAAAGAGGTTCCCCTCGCACTCGAAATAGCGGGAACTACCGTGACTCGCTGGTTTCAGATCAAGACCGAACCAATTATCTACGAATCGAACGCGTCACTTCTCGTGGCTATCTCCGATGTTACCCGCGAAAAAGAGACCGCTCTCTTGCTGGAACAAAAAACCTATCTCCTCGAAGAGTCACAGCGAATTGGAAAAATCGGTTCCTATTTTTACGATATAGCTCGCGATCAGTGGAACTCTTCGGCAGCACTGGCAGAAATCATGGGAATTGACACCGATGATTCCTACTCCTTTGCCGAGTGGTTAGAACTGATCCACGGTGAGGATCGCGACCCTCTCCTAACCTATTTCACCGATGAGGTTCTCGGCAAACGACAACCATTCGCTCACGAATACCGCATTGTCAATCGCCGAACGGGTGCTCTTCGCTGGGTCTTTGGAACGGGAGAACTATCCCTTGATGAAACGGGTAACCCCGTGTCACTCATTGGCACAATTCAGGATATTTCCGACCGCAAGCTGGTGGAAAAAGAGCTTGCCAAGAGTGAAAAAGCCTATCGCGACATGGTTGAAAATAGTCCAAACATGACCATGATTCAGGCGGGAGATGGAACAATTCTCTATCTCAGTCCGCAAACAGAAGAGGTGCTTGGTCACAATCCGGAGATACTAATCGGCCACGGGTTTACCGCCACTCTGTTTCATCCAGATGACCGCGAATCCTGTTTCGAAGCGATGACACAGGTGATGAACGGTGCGATAAAACGGGATTTTCAATATCGTTTTTTCACCGATTCCGGCGAGACTGTTTGGCTTTCGCATACGGCTGTCCCCATTATTGAAAATGACCAGATCGTGCGACTCCAGAGTTCAATCCGCAATATCACCGAACAGAAACTGCTCGAACTGAGCGCTCAAGTGAGTGAACAGAATCACCTTTTCCTCTTTGAATCAATGCCACAGGGAGTTATGTACCACTATCCAGATGGATCTATCGAGCAGACAAATCCGGCGGGACTGGAAATATTGGGAATTACTCTCGATCAACTTCAAGGAAAAACACCCCATGATCCTCGCTGGAAATCGATTCATCAGGATGGATCGCCCTACCCCGGAGATACCCATCCGTCAGAAATTGTTCGCACCACAGGAAAACCGGTTCGTGACGCAGTCATGGGCGTATTCAACCCGATCAAAGAGGAGTATCGCTGGGTTCTGATAAACGGAGTTCCAAAATTTTCTGCTTCGGGAGATTTGGAACGGATCGTGATTATTTTCGAAGATATTACCGAGCGAGAACGGGCATCTCAAGCGCTGCGCGAACGAGAAACGGAACTTGCCGAGGCACAAAAGCTCGCTCACGTGGGAAATTGGAAACTGGATTGCATCACAGGAGAACAGCACTGGTCAGACGAGACATTCCGGATATTTGGATACGATCCCGCCACAGACACCCCTTCGCAGGAGCGGTATGAATCGCGCATCCATCCGGAAGACCGCGAACGGGTAAACGCCTATGCAACTCACATACTCAGTTCTGGCATATCGAGCAGTTCTCAAACCCATAGGCTACTGCTCCCCGATGGCACCACGAAAATTGTTCATCAACAGTTTAAAATCACTTACTTAGACAACCTTACTCCGCAAATGGTGCACGGAACAACTCAGGATATTACCGAATTGGAACAGTTCGAAAAGAATCTTCGCGAACGGGATTTGCAACTCTCGGAAGCGCAACATATCGCTCACTTGGGAAGCTGGGAACTGAATCTAACAAACAACCAACTTCATTGGTCCGATGAGATTTTCCAAATATTTGAAATCGATCAGACTGAGTTCCCCGCCACCTACGAAGCGTTCTTGGAAACTATTCATCCCGATGACCGCACCGCAGTGAACGACGCCTATCAGAATTCGCTAAAAACAAAGAACCCCTACGAAATAACCCACCGTTTGCTCATGCCGGACGGGCGTATAAAAGTTGTTCACGAACAGTGCCGAACCGATTTTGATTCCGCCGGAGTGGCGCTCAAATCGGTGGGAACGGTTCAGGACATAACACGCCTTCACACGGCAGAACTGAAGCGGCAAGAGTTGCAGGAACAGCTCTACCAGTCGCAAAAAATCGAAGCGATTGGTCAGCTCGCCGGAGGAGTAGCCCACGATTTTAACAATATGCTCGGCGTAATCCTTGGCCAGACTGAAGAGCTCATATTCGACTGCACACCAGAAGAGGCTATTTACGAATCGATTATGGAGATCAAAAAGGCCGCCCAGCGTTCTGCCGGACTCACGCGACAGCTGCTTGCGTTTTCTCGTCAGCAGCCGATGACACCGAAACCACTCGATCTTACCGATACCATCGAAGGGATGCTCAAGATGCTTCGCCGCCTTATCGGTGAAAATATCAATGTGCATTGGGATCCCACCGGATCGCCGACGCCGCTCTTTATGGATCCCGGACAGATCGACCAAATCCTCGCCAATCTCTGTGTCAATGCTCGCGATGCCATGAACAACAAAGGAATCCTGACGATCAAAACTGAAATCGTTCTGCTCGGCATACCATTCTGCAAAGCTCACCCCGGAACACTTCCCGGTGAGTATGTGGCGCTGATCGTTTCGGATAACGGAAGTGGTATGGATTCGGCCACACAGGCGCGCATTTTCGATCCATTTTTCACTACTAAGGGACTCGGGCAAGGAACAGGATTGGGGCTCTCGACGGTATTTGGAATCGTCAAGCAAAATGGTGGAACAATCACCGTGGAGAGCGAAATCGGCCGAGGAAGTACATTCACGATCTACCTTCCGCGGCAAGAGCGAGCAGCCAAAACAGATACAGAGGTGACAAATCAGGCTGCTCAGGGGGGAACGGAACATATTCTTCTTGTTGAAGATGAAGAGATGCTCATGAGAACCGCAAAAAAGATTCTCGAACGCCACGGCTATACCGTTTTCGGCACCGGTTCGCCAGAAGAGGCTATTCTCCACGCCACCGAAAATGCCGACTCGCTCGATCTGCTTATCACCGACGTGGTAATGCCTGAAATGGGCGGCAAAGAGTTGGCTGCGGAGATCCGTGCCATTGCCGAAGACGTGCGAGTTCTCTTTATGTCCGGCTACACGGCCAACACGATCAGCGATCACGACGCAATGACGGAAAATGTCAATTTCCTCCAAAAGCCATTTCACTTTAACGACTTACTCGCGGCAGTTCGCTCTGCTTTGAACAGTAAAAAATAACGTACCACAAGGAGAACCCAATGGAATCAGTAGATAAAGCTCTCTGGACAACCGATTTTGACACGGGAATCGCCGTGGTTGATTCACAACACAAACGGCTCTTCGCACTCTACAATCGCCTAGTAGAACTGATTGAATCCGAGCAAAATACCAAAGCAGTGATCAGCGATTTGATCGATTATACCGAGTATCACTTCTCTTGCGAAGAAGCGCTTATGGAACAGTACAACTATCCGGAAACAGCATTTCACATGGATCAGCACACCACATTTATTGGCGAAATTATGGAGTTGATTCAAAAACAGTCCGTAGAAAATGCCGCGGCATATCTCAGGGCCTTTGCCAATTTCCTCAAATCGTGGCTTGTTGATCATATCCAAGGAACCGACCGCACACTCATTGGCATTGTCCCCGCCGATGCCAATCCAAACAACGCCGCTGCGCAATAATCGATCAGGTACTCTTTCAACCTGCGCCCGGAAACGAACTGTTCTCGGGCGTTTTTTGTATTGCTACGTGCCGCAGCCATGTCACATTTCCTACCACGTGTGCGATTGTAGTGGCGAGCCGCCGGTCGCCGTGGGGATGTGGCGAGCCGCCGATCATTACGACAAAAGAGAATTACGTTTAATCGATTACTCCTTTAACCTACATTCCGCAGTGGGAACATCTTTCTTCCCTGTATTTCACTAGTTTTTATTTTGTTATATCACTTATTGCCTTTCACCTGCCGGGTGAAGTGAGTTTTGATGATAGCTTTGAGATAATTGCTCCGTTGTTTTTGGACGTGTCGGTGCCCCGTAGACAGACGGTACTCCGTCGTTGTCGAGGAAATGCAGAGCCTCCGTGCGGAGTACCGCACCGGCTTCGCCGCCCTTCTGGTCCCTC
>JAIFMU010000133.1 GCA_020048285.1 bacterium
GATGCGGACAAGTTGTGCCATGGCTGGCTCCTCTGAAAATGGTTAAGTTTCACTTCAGAGTAGTAATACCAGAAAAGGGGTGGGAATAACAAATTATAGCCACGTGCATTACAGTAATGTGGATTACTATAATTTGAGGTGTAGATGAGATTTAATAATCGAGAGCAGTGCCTGAAAACGCTGCGGACTAAAATCGAAACGAAGTCAACCTGAATATACTTCAGTGCAAAGCTGAGAAAATTGTCCAAAAGTGGTCGAATTACACTGTGGAATATCGAGGGTTTTCGCTAACCGATATGTGAATGGATTTTTGTGTAAAACGAGTAGGGAAGAGGGGTGGTGAGCCACCTCAGTCCCACAAAAAGTCCCACACTTTTTCAAGACATTCACTGTTTAAGCGGTTCTCAGAGCTAATACCGCAAGACTCAGAATCTTGTGGGCGCAAGTCCGTGGGGGTTCAAGTCCCCCCCACCGCACCAGTTAAGGGAGATCAGAAATGATCTCCCTTTTAGTTGTAACAGAAAAGTTCATTTTAACAGGTATATGAAAAGGCGAGTCCGTAAAGGATTCGCCTTTGTCAATTGAAATTCAGTTAGTTACAGAATGTTTTTGCGTTTTTCGTGAAAGGCCTTTGCTGCAGCGCACTTGTTGGCGAGCAGTTCATCCAGTTTTGCAAAGAGCGCAGAACAATCCTCAGTGCGGTAGCTTTCGAGTGTCGATTGATACTCGGGTAAAAAATAGAGAAACGAAGCAATTGCCTCGCGGTTCACGTCGCGACAGTTTTTACCGTAGTTTAATTTTTCGAGGAAAATACCATTCACTTCCTGTTCGAACTGACCTGTCATCGGCATGGCGAAGTAGGGCTTTTTCAGATAGAGCGATTCCGTGAGAAGAGTAAATCCTGCCGTCGCCATAATCCCTTTTGCGGAACTGAAATCAGCAGTGAATCCCTCTTTGCTGAACGGCTTGAATCGAATATTCCCCACAGTTTCATCGCGGTCGTAACCATAGACGATAAAAGTTTCGCGGTTGAAAGCCCCAAGTAAATCGAGGAATGTTTCGAATCCGCTGGTGAGATAGACCAGAATGTGATCCCCCGTCGATGGTTCAATGGAGCGTACATCTTCGCGGATGATCGGCGGAAAAAAGAACGTGTGATCGTTTTTCGGTTCGCCATAGTAGAAGGTTGTCACCAGTGAAACATCGGGGCGGGGAACCATCGAGCGAATGATCGTTTTTGTCATCTCTTTGTCGGCGATAAACTCCGGTGGGCAGTCGTATTTCATATAGCGAAGGCGGTGTTGATTGTCGATGGTGATCAGCGGCAGATCGTAGTGGTTTGCAAAGTAGGCGCTGAGCGGTTCGAAATCGGTGATAACTAGATCCGGCTTAAAATCCTTGAACAATTCGTGGCGAATGAGTCGTCCCTTTTCAAATCCTTGCGGAAGACGGGTAATATTTTCCTGAAATGTACCGATAATATCCACTTTGTTGTCGGCACTGGCGATGTGAAGTCCTTCGGTTTCAGTCACATCGAACCGGTCTTTCAGATTGCGGTAACCGCGGTCGTAAGAGATGATTTTTACCGTGTGCCCCTGTGATTCGAGGTAAGTGACTACAACTTCGGCTCGCGATGAATGCCCGGAACCTTCGCCGGAAACGCCGTATACAATTTTTGCCATAAAACTCTCTCTTGAAAGTTGAATATTGTGGAATAAACTCTACTGAAAGTAGTTTGAAATTTCCGGTGGAAGTTCCGGTTTGTCTTTTCCGGTGAGTCGTAAAAGTACCTCATCGGCAGTGCTGAACACATCATCCAGATCGGCGGGGCTGAGATACCCTTCATTGGCAATCCTGCCGCCAATTCCCGCAAGGATCATACTCTCCCTGAGTCGATCAAGATGAAATAAGCAGTTTGAACACTCCGACGGATGATCACAGGTTTTACAAAGGGTGTAGTTCACGAAAAGCTCCAGTTGTTACATCGTTCGTTTTTTGTGAGAATATCTAGGTTCAGCACTCATTTTCAGCAAGAGTAAGCAGGCAATCTTCGAGGGTGAGCTTGAAAATCTGATCTTTCGGAGGATTGATATAAATACCGTAGTTCGTTTCGGGATTCTCCAGTTCCTGCTGAATTCTCACGCCAAAGCAGGATTCTCCGCGCATCTGAGCGGCAAGACAGAGGTCGCCAAAGCGGATTTTCAGCGGGGCCGAACACATAAAGAGTGACAGCGGTTTGATATAGATTTCTGAACCATCTTCGTTGAATAGATCTTCGAACACTTTCAGAACATCTGGATCTTCAGAAACCTGTGCGTAGAGCTTCGATATGAACTTGTTGGAAATAAGGAAATCGTTGACTCCTACTTCGAGAATCACTTCGAGATTATCCGAATCGGCAACTTCGCTGATCAACTGTGTTTCAATCGTTTTGTTGTCTGCCATTTTCAGATAGTTTCTAAACTGAAGGAGCAGTGCGATTGTCTCCGAATCGCGCAGTTCCGGATCGCCACCATCTTGTTTGAGAATAATCAAGTTGTTATATCTTTCAGGTGCGATTTCATAAAGAGCTCCCGGTTCGTGAGGATTGAGCACAAGAAGGTTCATTTGGATCGACGGATTTTGCTCTTTTATGTGATTAAACTGAGTTTCAATCGCATCGGAATGTTCGCTGATCAGCACGTCAATTCGAGAACCTTCAGCGAGATATTCTGCGTATTCGTCGACAATAATGGCTGCTTTTTTACTCCATCCCACCACGAGTTGCTGTTCCGCCACTTTTTCCCGTGGCGCTGCGGGGGCCATGGCAATTTTTGTTGATTTAAACGGTTTTTTATTGAACTTTATCACCGAATCATCTTCTGCAATGAGAAGGAGTTCCGAAGTGTCTGCCACGACCGTGTTGGGAGATGGATTCATGCGTACGGTACCGTCTTCTGTGCGCAGACCGAGCACAGAACACTCTGTAAAGTGAAGTTGCAGTTCGCCATAGGTTTTGCCGCGCCACCCCGAAGGATTCCCGTAGAAATAAAACTCGCAACCGTCAAAGCCGACCAGAGAATCGTAAACAAGGGCGAGTCCTGATATGAGCGAGGTTTGCACAATTAATTTTGCCAGAATCGAATGCTCCTCGATGAGAAAAATCTTGTTGGAAATCGAACGGGCTAGGCGCCGTTTGTTTTCCGTGTGAATTTCCGCCACAATCGGAGCGAGTTCGCCGCCTCGGGAACAAGCAACAACGGCCATGATCGTTTTTATTACCCGTGCATCGGCCAGTTCTTTGGCTGAATCTTCTGCATCTGGTTCGACATCATTGAGAATGACAATGCTTTTTGCTTCGGTGAGGCTCATTTTTTCAAGGGTCTGAATACTGGAGGTTACTCCCGATCGAGTGATGATCCTGGTGGATCGGGAATGTTCCACGTGTTCGCGGAAAAAGTCGTCCATCACATCTTTCTCTTCGGCGGCTAATACCACTACCGCCGCATCGCGTTGTGATTTATTTGCAAGAATGAGTTCGCGAATGATTTCAAGGACGCGATCACTAAATCCGAGAATCAGAGTGTGATTTTTTTCAATGACTCGGCTTTTGCCCTTTTTCAGCTCCGCCAGCATCTGTTCGAACTGGCTGGTAATAAAGGCGACGAGGCTTGAAAAGAGTACGAGCCCGAGGAAGATTGTCACGATTCCCACGACCTTGTTGATTGCGGAACTGTCACCGTCTTCCGCAACGGCACCAGCATCAGAAATCTGCAAGAACACTCGCCAGAGTTGATCGGTGAACGATGCGATAGTGTCATCGGGAAGGAAAAAGTTTGCTACAAATCGCACCGCTGACATGAGTAGAAAGGCAGAGAAAAAGAGGGTGAGTAGTGCGATAAAGATCGAACCGCCGCCTTTGGACATGAAATTGTCAAATTTGTATTTGATACGCGCTGTGAATTTTGGCCGTGGTGCCATGAACTCTCCTCAATTATTTGGTTGGTCAGGATACTGTATATAGTTGTCGGAAGATGTTATTCCGAAGGGAATAAGATAGCTTTTGGGAATCAATTGAGGCTGAAAAAGCCGTAACCACATCTCGTGACAGGTGCCAGAGGTTGGGCGCGAAGGAAAATTCGATGTAAGGGGCGGCCGACGAGGTTATACAAGAATACAAATGTTCTGTAGATATGCCCCTATGTGGGAATCTTTTTGACGAATAAACAACTGATTATGCTGATTTCCGTCGGCCACATAGAGGGCAGAGTCTACGGCTTTTGTGTTTCATTACAAATACTTGTACAATTTCATAGACCTGTAACAAGAAACTGATCAGAGTGAAAATGCCTGCCACAAACGATCAAATTCTGTGGTATAGGCTGCGATAACTGTTTGATCATCGGTGACGATAACATTTTCCTGATTGGCACTTGCCGCTGAGAGGGTCCAGTTGTAACTTCCCGATAGAATGCGTTTGGCATCGGCAATGGCAAATTTGTGATGCATGTGTGAAGGCGAATTGTCACAGTGAACAACGATCCCTTTTTTCCTCATGATATGGATATCTGATCCATTGTCATACTGTTTTTCATCATCGGTTATTACTTTGACGGTAACGCCGCGATCCTGCGCTGCAAGGATTTCATCGGTGATTGCGTTGTCGCTGATGGTGAATACACAGATGCGCACGCTTTTTTCCGCCGATCGAATGAGAGCGACAATGGCATTTCGACACGACTCTCCGGGGCTGAAATAGACTGCCGAGTGTTCTGTCTCTACTTCATGATCTCCGCGAATGAGCAGTTTTGTTACCTCTTCGAGCCAATTGAGCATCACATCGTAGTGTATTAAATTCGCTTGAGTTCGCAGGAAATCGAAAATTCCGCTGCGAAGTACACTTTTCTGATTTTCCGAGAGTTGACTTTCGAGAAGCATTTTGTGGAGATCATTTCGTTCGGCCCGGATCATCACGTGATCTTCAAATGATTGTACAAAGGCGAGGTGAAGTTCTTCTACTGTTTTCATTGAACTGTTCTCCGCTGACTGGTGGTTTATTGTTTCGTTGATTCGTTGTTTTGTGTACTCTTTTCCAAATCAACCAAGGCTTGAAATTGTTTGTGGATTTGTACGGTTCAATGCTACTATTAACGATGCTTTATGTCAAATATTGAGGAATTCTATTGCCATTTTATCATCGTCGCCAGAAACGATGTGGTTCACGGCGCAAAAAGTGAAAGCAACGGCAGGAGTTAGTTCCTGTTGCGGGATTCAAAGTGTCACGGCGCATCTTAGAGTGTTATACGGTTGTGCTATTACTCCGCGGGGCAAATATGTCGTGAACAACACAGATACTACGGTTCGACAGGCTCACCGATCACGGTGTCTGAGCTTGTCGAAGACCAATAATCGAACTGACATATTTGAGACGTGAAGCAATAAAAGTGTTTAAAACTGTAACATCCGGTGGCAAATTCAGTTGGAGTTGAGTGATTTAGAAATGAGGTGTGAGTTGATGAAAGGTGAATATCATTTTGGTAGATTTATCGATTCGCGAATCTCTTTCCAGTTGATAATCTTGAAATTCTGATTTGCTCGTGGTTTGCGGTTGAATCCATCCTGAACTACCAACGCACCTTCGGGATAGATAGTTCCCATTGGCATCGAGGTAACATGAAGACCGTCGGTCTCTTCAGAACCGTCAATTGTTCCGCGGAGTTCCACGACAAATTCGCCGACAAAGGCGTGAGGCGGGCGGCGATCATACAGCACATAGCTGTGATTACCTTGATTTGACACAACCAAATAGCCGCTGTCGCCCTTTGTGTAGATACTCATTCCTTCTACGTCAGCTTTTAAGACGCTTCCCTTGAAGATTGAATCGATTTTTGTACCCGTTCGGTTTTGATCCGGCCAGGCGTCGAATTTCCAGATCGCCGAATCCTCTTCACCGACAAAGAGTGTTCCGAACTGATCGTCAACAACCATCCCTTCGGGTTGCGTCGGAACTTTTAGCGTGCGAACTTTTTCGCCATCGACGAGACCATTTTCTGTGGGAAATAACCGCCACTGTTCGATTGTTCCGCTTTTTTCATTGAGATAGACAAAAAACTCTTTTGTCGAAGGATTGTATCCCATGGCCATGCCGTAGCACTCAACTGTTTTGAGTCGTTTTGCTTCAACATTTTTCAGTTTTCCCGTGGTTTGATCGATCGTATAGAGCGCGATCGAACTGTCAGGACGACGACTTCCGGCAAGTAGGGCTCCCGATCCGGTGGAGAAAGGAAAGTTATCTCGAGAGTCTACATTATTGATCGCCGGATCTGCCACCGTGTCAGCAATTGATCCATCGAGACGATAAACCTGAAGACCGCCGTTGATTGCATTTTTGTTTGTTCCTACAATAAATGAGTTCGCAGGATTTTGGGGATTAACCACGATCGTCGGATCGTCGGCGGCATCGGCTTTTGATCCTACGGGAAAGGTTTCTGCCGTGGGAAATACAATTGATGGCGCAGAAATGGCAAATGCCACAACGGTAAAAATGATTCGTGTAATGACGCTCATTGACGGTCGCTGTTTCATCGATTCTCCTTCTTAAAAATGTCCGGTAAGATAGTATTGCACTGTTTAATAATTGTTAGTGTTTTGCGATGTTTTTGTATCGATTGTTATTCAGGTTTTTTCGCAAGTTGCTGCTGCTATAAAACTTACGGTAATATAATGCAAATCTTACACTTTGTATCTATCTTTTGGCCAACGAACTATTAATAACCTGGTTTTGGAGGATTTAATGCAGATTACGAGAAAGACAGCCTATGCATTAGCTGTGGTGGTTTCCTTGTCAGCAACACAAGCGTGGGCTGATGGTATTATCAAAGGGCGGATTGTGGACAATAACAATCAGCCTATGCCGGGAACCACTGTTAGTGTAGGAACCACCGGAAGAACGGCAATTTCTGACAGCCGAGGAACATTTACGCTTACGGGAGTTCCTGCGGGAACACACGCTGTCACTGTATCGGGAATGGGATTCGAAACCACCTCTTCGGAAGTAACCGTCGTTGACAATAAAACCGCATCGGCTGATTTCAAAGTACAGGCTGGCATTAGCAAAATGTCAAAGATGACCGTTACGGGATTCCTTCAGGGCCAAACCAAAGCGCTGAACACTCAGAAAAACAACAACAATATCTCCAACGTGATCTCTTCGGATCAGGTGGGGAAATTCCCAGACGCCAACGTGGGCGACGCGATGAAACGCATCGCCGGTGTGAATGTTCAGTACGACCAGGGTGAAGCGCGTTTCGGTAATATTCGCGGAACAGCTCCTCAGTATAATTCGGTGACAATAAACGGTGAACGTATCCCCTCGGCAGAAGCTGAAGATCGTACCGTTCAGCTTGACCTCGTGCCTGCGGATATGATTCAATCTATGGAAGTGAGCAAAG
>JAIFMU010000011.1 GCA_020048285.1 bacterium
GAAAAGTATTTCCCAAAAACAGGGAAGATCCTTGATGTCGGATCGGGGCCGGGGAGATATTCACTGGCTCTTGCGGAAAAGGGCTTTGAGGTAACTCTTGCGGATATTTCTCAGAATGAACTCGATCTGGCAGAGAAAAACTTTGCCGAAAGCGGGCTCGCAGCGGATGGATTTGTCTGCACCTGCGCATCCGATCTTTCTGCATTTGAAGACAATTCATTTGACGGTGTTCTTGTGATGGGACCAATGTATCATATTCACTGCGAAGATGAACGGATTCAGGTTTTGCGCGAAGCTCGGCGTGTGCTGAAACCACATGGAACCGCCTTGATCGCGTTTATCAATAACTTTGGCGCACTGAAATCCAGTGTTACCGAGTTCCCCTTTAGCAACGACGACTGGTATCTTTTTGAACAGATTTCAAAAGGAAAAATGAAACTCTCCCACGAAGAGGCATTTACCTCAACCTGTTTCGTCAGACCGGAAGATGCGATTCGGGAAATTGAGGAGGCTTCGTTGGAGCTAATTTCCTATGCCGGAGCGGAGAGTTTTCTTTCAGGCATGAGCACTGATCTTTCGGCACTGCATGACAACGAACCGGAGAAATATGAACTCTATCTGAAAATGGCGTGCGAAGTCTGCGAATATCCTCAGTTTCGCGATGCCACGGAACATCTGAATATCGTTGTGAGAAAAGGAGCGTACTCATGAAACTCACCAACGGAACTGTAACAATCCGCCCCTACGAAGAAACTGATCTTGATCAATTGGTCACGATCGCCAATAATCCTGAAGTAAGCCGTTGGTTGAGCTATGTTTTTCCTTCGCCGTACACACGAGAATGCGGCGAATCGTGGATAAAGAAGTGTCAGGATGATCTAACTCCGAAAGCATTTGCGATCACGGACAACGGTGTTCTCGTTGGTGGAATCGGGATTGAAATTTTCGATGATGTAGTCGAAAGAACTGGTGAACTGGGATACTGGCTCGGCGAACCATTTTGGCGCAAAGGAATCGGATCCACAGCGGTAGAACTATTTGTGAAATGGTGTTTTGAAACATTTGATTTGGAACGAATCGAAGCGGCTTGTTTTGAACAGAATATTGGTTCTGCAAAAGTAATGGAAAAAGCCGGATTCACTTTCGAAGGAGTCTTGCGGAATCGGATTTTCAAGTTCGGCAAACCTGCAAATGCGAAAATGTATTCGATATTGAAACACGAAATTCTGTAAATTCAATGAAAAAGGAGTTTTTAATGCTTAAAGGAAACCAAATATATCTGCGAACTTTCAAGGATTCAGACATCGAGCCGTTTCAGGAGTTGAACAACGATATTCAAAACCGTGGCGACTTTTATCCCATGGAGATCAATTCTCACAAGGGGTTTCAGAATTGGTATACCCTGTCCGGTTTGTGGGATGAAGATTTCGGGCGGATGCTGATTTTCAATTACGAACACGAAATGCTCGGCTATATCAACTATTTCAAGGCGATTCCCTATTTTGAATCACTGGAACTTGGCTATATTCTCTTTGATGAAACACAACGCGGAAAAGGAATCGTCACCGAAGCGGTCAACCTTTTCACCGACTATCTGTTCACGGCAAAAAAGATCTGTCGACTTGAAATTCGTTGTAATTCACTGAATATCGCTTCCAAACGGGTGGCGGAAAAGTGTGGCTACCAGTTTGAAGGCACCAGTCGTGGGTTTAAACGAAGAGCGGGCGATCTGATCGATATCGACAATTACGGCATGACCGTG
The DNA here is from genome assembly GCA_020048285.1 of bacterium. Taxonomy (GTDB): domain Bacteria; phylum Fibrobacterota; class Chitinivibrionia; order Chitinivibrionales; family Chitinivibrionaceae; genus JAIFMU01. The sequence goes on from JAIFMU010000011.1 coordinate 1,763, forward strand.
GAAGATTGGAAAGAGCGTAAAGGGTTGAGCAACAGCTGAATTTGTTCAATAATTTTGCATTAAAGAACAAACGGAATTAACATTCAACAGTAAACAGAGGAGCAGAAATGAAGAAAGCAGTCTCGATTATTGGCACTCTCATCGCACTATGCAGTGCCGATGTAACCATTCCTTTTGAACAAATAAAACTTACACAGACCAAGGTGAAAACATCCATTGGAACGGTTCCCACACTTTACTGGATTCCGGAAAAGGTGAATACAAAATCGGTCATTATTGGCCTTCACTACAGCGGCGGATCAAAGGATATTTGGCTCGATGAAGAGCACAATCCTCTATTGAAATACGCGATCGAGACAAACACACCATTCATCGCCTGTGATGCCTATGGTCATGGAGAGTGGCTTGTTGATGGCGTTGAAGGATGGAATTTGAAAAAGGACCAGTGGCCGGAATTTATGCGACAGACCCGTTTGGGTATTTCCGAAGTGATTACCACCGTGGCACAAACCCATGGGCTTTCACTGGATTCACTTCACTTTACCGGTGTATCACTGGGATGCTTAAACGGAATGGATATTATCGCCCATACGGATCTGAAACCGGTCACGTTCGTTCTCTCTTCGCCAGTTCCCCGTAAAACGAGAAATGATGAACGATCATTCCACAACAATCTTGCTTCGTTCATCGGTAGAGATATTCTCATTCTAAGCGGAACAAATGACGAGTACTGTGAATCCGGTGAAGTACAGTGGTTCTTTGAACAAATCAACTCCGATCGCAAGGAGATCGTCTTCTATGATTCACCACATCAACTTCCAGCGAATCAGTGGATGAACCGCGCAGTTTCGTTCGTAAAAGAAAAGCGGAACAGCGGAAAGTAGCAAGCGTTGCCCCGTGCTGTGGATGCTTGAAAAGAACTCAACTACACTTAAAAAAGGAGCCTCAAAATGCCTGTTTGTGAAATACTTTCATCACGAAATATGATTCTTGCCAGTGAAAAAGCGGTAATTGCAGACAAACTCACCCCTCTATTACCGGAAGCAGAAGGGCTTGAGGACAATCCACATGGTCGATCAATCTGCTTTATCAGTTTTTCCGATTCTTGTGAAATGTTTGTTGGAGGAGTTCAATCGGATTCGGGAAAAATTGTAGTGAAGATTTCTATCTTTGCAGACGCGTATTCCGAAGCAGTCAAAAAAGAGCTATTTCAGAAAATAAAGGTTCTGTTTGAACAAGAAAACAGCGTGAGTCGCCAGTGTCAGGGAAATAATATATGGAGCATTATTCAGCCGGTCTTGCCGAACGATTTTGGTGTTGCCGGTGAATCTGTTTCACTTGAAATGACCAAGGCTTTTGTGAACTCATACGTGAAGGAATTTTGAAAATGATTCGCCAACTAAACGAAACCGATCTACCCGAAATGGCAGAGCTCTATGTATCAGTGTTTGCGTCTGAACCGTGGAACGAACAGTGGAAACTTTCCGTGGTTCATGAACGGCTGACACAGTTTCTCACGGGGAGAAATTCATTGGCCTATGGCTGTTTTGAAAGTAATCGGCTGGTCGGATTTGTTTTGGGAGAGCATCTGCCCTATCTGGAGAGTCGCCATTTTTATATCCGTGAAATGTGCGTTGATTCGGCACTTCACGGCACGGGAATCGGTTCAAAACTGTGGAACTATCTCGAAGATCAGGTCAAACCGATCGGCGTGACCGGGATTATTCTCGAAACGGAACGGGGAACTCCGGCGGAAGAGAAATTTTACCGCAAAATGGGGTGTCGTGAATCTGACCGGATGGTGTTTATGTATAAGAGGTTGGGATGAACTTAAAAAAGATCGTTATAATCGGCAACAGCGGTTCGGGGAAAACATGGCTTCAGAGTCGATCTGAACGGCACAAACCCGCTTAGTCGAATTAATTTCGTTGGTATTCCAGAGATATGTGTGGTACAGTGCTTGCAAGGATAGTTACGTCCTTCCTTTTCGTGACAGTTTTGAAAGCCACTCTTATAGAACTCTACTAAGGAGAACTCCATGTTCAAAAAAACAGTTTCAGCGCTCGTTTGTTTCGTATCACTCACCATTGCCGGGGTTCAGCCGGGAATCGAAATTATGGGTGGTGCACGTTATGACAATCTTCGCATGTGTGTCGCTTCACCGGCGGGAACAAAAGGCGGGCCCATGGCAGATGCAGCCCTGATTCTTACATTCCCCGGCGAAAAGATCACCACTGGGGTAAAAATCCCACTGTTCAGACCAATTCTATTTGGTTTGGCGTTCAAAATGGTGCAGTTTGAACCAGAAATGTATCTCCGCCTTCCCCTTGGAACCGATAGTTCATGGACACTTATGCCCGGCGCGGGAGTATCGGTTCACTATGGGCCGGATTACAATTCTGATCGCAAAAACTACTCCGAATCATTCTGGGCGGCTGGGCCAACAGCGAGCGTTACCGCAGTTCGAAAAATTGGTTCCGGTAAAAATGAATGGGGACTTCGTCCTTTCGTCACCGGACTTTTTGGCGACAATGATCGTTCTGGTATTGTGGCTGGATGTTCGTTCGAATATCTGATTCACTTTTAACGGGATCATCTTGAACTGTTTTGAGATCTTTTGCAGGGTGTATTTTATCCAAAAGGAGAAATTTTATGCCCTACACGTTTTTACGACAGTTTTCAATGTACGGATTACTCATTTTTGCAACTTCTTGCGATACGGCAACATCATCGAATACGCCAACGCCAGACCTTTCATACGAAAAAGGTCTTGTACAAGCTAATGTTCCCATTGGTTATTGGCTCGATATACAAGTCGGTTATTTTTTGCCCGATGGATCAATTAAAGACCATCTAAAGAGTGGTCGAGAAATTCGCGTTTTTCAGTATCATACAAATGGAACACTTGTTGTATACTCGCACGTGAACGATACAATCGACAGAGATACCTCAACCACTTTATTTTATCCGCAAAAGAACTATTACACGTGGTTTAATTCTGTTGACCAATCGCGAATTGACTACACATTTAGCGGCGAAACGCTGATGATTCGGTATGATTCAGTCTATCAAAATCATCTAATCCCTTACGATGGAACAATTCCACCAATTTCATGGGGAATCAAATGATTTGCCTTGAACAGATTGTTAAATCGGAAATGATTTTTCAAACCAACCGACTTCGCCTCGAAATCATCGGCGAATCGCACTTTGACAATCTCGCAAATCTACTCGCTAATCCGCGCGTTCATCGACTCTGGCCTGAACCAAAAACGCGCAACCGAGAGCAGTCGCGCACCTATTTTGATAAAATTCAAAAAATGTACGTCGATTACGGGTACTCGTTTTTTGCGGTAGTTCGCAAAGAGGACGATCTGTTTGTGGGAATCTGTGGAGCTCTTCCCGATGAGTTCGAAGGCACTCCTGAAATAGAAGTGGCCTACCGAATTGAAGATCGCTTTTGGGGAAATGGCTACGCTCCCGAAGCGGCAAAAGCGTGTATGGAGTATGTCCACGAACAGCTCGGTTGGAACACGGTAATCTCGCTGATCCTTCCAGAAAATGTTCAGTCACAGCGAGTGGCGGAGAAAAATGGATTGATTCCTTCGGGAGAAAAGATCCATGTGGGGATGCGGCATATTGTTTGGAGGAAGAGGTGGGAATGAATCGAACTGAAATTCTTTCGTTTATCAACAAAAACCCGATCTGTTCCGTGGCAACTTCAAACAACAATATTCCCTCGGTGAGAATCATGCGAATCATTCGGGCAGATGAATCGGGAATACTGTTCAATACCAAACGGTTCAAAGATTCGTATCGCGAGTTAACCGAAAATCCGTGCGTGGAACTCTGCTTTTACAATCCCGCTGAAGATATTCAGATTCGGGTCTGGGGCGAAGTGGTTCCGGTTGAAGAGTTGACGATCAGAGAGAAAATCGTGGAAGAGTTCCCAAAACTGAACCGTATCGTGGAAGAGCACGGAATTGATGTGATTGTCCCGTTTCTTCTGAAAAAATGGGAGTTCAAGATGTGCGGACGACATTAATGACAATTTGAAAAGAGATTTCATGACATTTTCTATTTCCACTGATTCCAATGATACGGATTCAATTCTCGAAAAGCTTAATCAGTTTAACCATACTATTGCCGGACCGTACAACAACGAACCACTTACGTTGACTGTTCGTGATGAATCTGGAACGCTCATCGGCGGATTGATCGGACGAACCTACTGGGAGTGGCTCTATATCGACACGCTTATCGTGGAAGAAACCTTTCGTGGAAATGGGATTGGCACAGAACTTCTTGCCGTTGCCGAAGCCGAAGCAATCACACGCGGATGTATAGCCGCTCATCTCGATACTCACGGTTTTCAGGCGAAAGAATTTTATGAAAATGCGGGATATCGAGTAGTGGGAGAGATCAGTGATCTTCCAAGGGGATTTTCAAAGTATCAAATGGTAAAGGAACTTCGCAAATGACTCGGATTTATTTCATGTGCGGAACTGTTGGATCAGGCAAAACAACGTTCGCGATAAAACTGGCAGCAGAGAAAAAGGCACTGCGTTTTTCGCCTGATGAATGGATGATTCCTCTCTTTGGTGAACATATGGAACGGGAGCTTTTTGATTCCCGTATGAAAGGTCTGACGGAACGCTTTAAGGAGATCACTGAGCAGTGTATTTCTATCGATATTCCAGTGGTTTTTGATTATGGATTCTGGAAAAAGAGCGAGCGAGATGACATTGTACTATGGGCAGAATCACTTAATGCTTCATGGGAGTTTTTCTGGATTGATACGCCAAAAGATGAGTGCGAACGCCGTGCACTCAATCGGAACAAGCTCAATGACAACGCGCATTTTATCATGACCAAAGAGATGCTCGACCTATTCTGGAGCTGGTTTGAAATTCCCGATGAAACTGAACTGATTACTCGCATGTGTTATTCGAAAGGAGAAAAGAGATGATTGAAATTACCGCTATCGATCACACCTGTCTTGCGGTCAGTTCGCTCGAACAGAGCAAATTCTACTACGAATCACTGTTCGGGGCAAGAATGTTCTATCGGGAGAATGACCGAACGACGCTGGTGTTCGAAACCGAATCGGTGCACTTCTTTTTCACGGAAGTTCAGACCGATAGCGACTCATACCGCCGTCAACACATCTCATTTCGTGTGGAAAATATCGAAAAGGTAGAACAAGAACTGATCGATAGGAATATCCCTTTCACTTCAGGAAAAGTCGATTTTTTCCGCATCAATAACTATCGTTGGATCGAATGGCGCGATCCCGATGGAATTCGGGTTGAATGTGTGGAAGTGGTCAAGTGATCATAGGACGAATTAAAAAGCTACCTGTACATTCTTGAGAACAACACCAAATCAACATGCTCTCTGCCACGTCATTGGGTAGCACCGCCCAAAAAATACCGAAGGAGTTCAATGGATTTCGTGTTATGCAACTATCCGATATTTACAGCATGTTCTTTGGAAAAATCAAGATAGATTAGTACGTGATATTCAACCTGTTTTCCGCAGTTAAAACCAACGCCGCAGTTCGCGGCCGGTGCCGGTCTTCCTTCCAAACCGCTTCCTGTCCCAGCGGCTTTCTTGGTCGCAAGCGCCCTTCAAAAGCTCGCG
>JAIFMU010000267.1 GCA_020048285.1 bacterium
GACACCCTTGCGTTTCACTATACGCTTCCTCCGACACTCGCGTTAGGGACTTTCACCCATTAGATATTTGACATGCGTGGCACACAAAAAAGGCACTCTCCACAATGAAGAGTGCCTCTACAAAAATGATGCTTTATACTTACTCTTTAAGTCTCAAGACTCCCGATTTTCTAATTCCGTTGCGGAAGAGGTGAGTAGTCCCATTTTCGGAGGCTTGAATCGTTTCAGATGCAATTACGAGGGTATCCTGAATCATATCGCCAACTGAAAATGCTTCGATGTCTTTCAACCACAAATCAGAGTTATATAACAGTTCAAGATCTTTGCCTCTTTCACCGCCAAATAGTACCGGCTGTTTGCTGTCAAATTTCAAGGTCATTTCAATAGGTAGAGCAATGCGGTAAGGAGTCTCTTTTTCATCCTTTAAAACAGTACCACGCACGATAACCGATGGATTTGTTTTAGTACCACTTACGTAAAACTTCACCGATGTATAGGAACCTTCGGGAATGGCCACTGCTACATTTAATCCTGAAACACTTTTGCCTGTCAAAAGATCCATCTGCCACGGCCCAACAGCGATTAGATCATTTCCGGTGCGGTGTACATTTCCCGAAACCCCATCCGTCCGAACCGACTCGGATGCAGTGGTCCACACTATTGAATCGATTGTGATCGCCATAGCAGCAACAGTAAACGATGCTCCATTGCTGTCGGTAAGATCAGGAGAAGCTGTTTTCTTTTGGCGCGCGGTATTCTGAATAACACCCAAATCATTGACAAAGGTGTCATACTGACCAGCGGTAATTCCCGGTACTGCACTTGCCGAGATTAGTGTCGATTGACCGTTCGGATTACCCACACCAGTAGCTCCTGCGACATCAGAGGAACCACAACTAGACACGAGGGCAAGAAGAATGAAAGAGAGGTAAAAAGGTAAAGTTTTTTCTATCATTGCATCCTCAAATCTTAGTGAACGGAAAGAGTTGTGTATTAATTTGAACGACCATTTCAGCATCATCTTCACCTTCGGCCAGTTCGAGCATTTCATGCCAAAATGCCGTCATACGCTCTTTAATTACAAGGAACTTCTCTTTTGAAATCCCCATCGTAACCGCGCGGATGTCGCGATCATCCCCAGCAAAAAGATCTAACGCGGCTGTTGCACGCTGAAGCATTTGCCGATGATAGGCCACAACCGCCACAGAGATGACCTCATCGGGAGTATTCACTACCGATTCACTCATTTCCCATCCGACCCCATTTTCTCTTGCTTTAATCAGCTGTAACTCTTCGAGAATCAGAACAGAACGCTTCACTTCGCGAATGCCGATTTCAGGAACAATCTGATCGACAACCCACTGTAAATCGCCAGAAAAATGAGAACTGCATACCAGTTCGCGCACCACAGGATTGTACCATTCAGCAAAATATTCGTATTGATATTCAGCGATATGGTTCACCGAACGGGTGCAGCGAAGTGAAATAATTCGTGATAGCGCATCCGATTTTTGCGCGTGTGTATTAGAATGGTCAAAATCGATAAGAGCACGAAAATAGGCGGTCTCCTTATCTCGAAAATTAAGATAACGAGTAATAGAATCGGCGTGACGATCACTAATGCAGAGTTTTCCCGCAAGAATAAGTTGCAGAAAATTAGGTGAACTCGATCCGGCCATCCGTGCAAATGCCCGATAAGAAAAAGATTCATCCTCATCGACGAGCTGAGTAAAAAGCTCTTGAAGATATTGGCGGTAGTCTAAAAAGTGGTAGATCGTTTTTTTTCGTTTTTTTGATTCTTCGACATATTCTATCGCAGTGTCCATGAATTCCTCTTTAACCAATCAATTGGTTCATAACCATGAATGTATATGTGAATAAAATAACGAAAGAAATGAAAGTTCAACACTTTTTTTCACAAACCCCTAATTTTCTACGTGATTTATCTCACATCCACAATTTTAGAAATCGTCAAAAATGATCACTACAGGAACTTATACAGTAGTGAAACAGCGATTTATTTACAGAAATAGTAGTTGAATCTATTGCATATCTACATAGATCGGGGTATAATTTTTCATTCATAATCCAAGGAGGATGATATGAAGTTCCCTCAAACCGAGGCGTTTCTATGCGCCCGATCGAAAATCGAATCGCTCCTCTTTGGCTCTTCAGAAATACAACCAAATCCCAATCCTTTTTTACAGAAAGAGGGAGCCACTTTTGTTACGCTTTTGTTAAATGGAACACTTCGCGGTTGCATCGGTTCACTGCTTGCACATCGCCCGCTTTGGGAAGATCTTAGAGAGAACGGGTACAATGCGGCATTTCACGATTTTCGTTTTGCGCCTCTCACCGCCGATGAGTATCCTCACATCATCATTGAAATATCAGTTCTAACAGAACCGAAACCACTGCAATTTGCCTCAATGGAAGATCTTCGTTCACGGATTGTACCCGGACGCGACGGGGTGATCTACAGTTTTCAAGGGTATCGAGCGACATTTCTTCCGCAAGTCTGGGAACAACTTCCCGATTTCTACCAATTTTTTTCGCATCTCTCCCAAAAAGCTGGATGTGGCATTGATCCACAGTTCGATGGTTCAGAAATTGCTGTGTATCAAGTTGATCGCTACCATGAATAACCACCTGTTCGAACAATTCAATACAGTGCGATCGCAACGTTCGCCACTGTGCAAGATACAACGATCGAACAATGCTATTACCCTTCACCTTGACCACGGAACCTGTCGATCGTGCGGCAGAGTTCTTGAGGGGAGATTTATATGAAACGATTTACTTCCGTTCGGGGCCAGTTCTATCCCGCTGAACTTGCTGAACTGCGCGACATGATAAACACATGGGAACGATCAGTCACCATTGCAGGAGCAGTGGGTGCTATTGTTCCTCATGCGGGCTACATTTTTTCCGGTGAATCGGCCTGGAAAGCCCTCTCCGCACTCGATTGGGAACATCTCGACCGAGTAGTAGTCATAGGGCCATCGCACCGAATTGCCTTTGCGGGCATATCCATATTCCGCGGAGCGACTTACGAAACAGTAGGAGGTGATCACCCGTGCGACTACCACTTTGGAGAACAATTGGTAGAAGAGTTGGGATTGCTCACGGTCGAACCGGCTCATCACGAACACAGTACCGAAGTTCAAGTTCCCTTAATACATCAGCTTGCACCTCATGTGCCTATTGTCGAATGCATCTATGGACAAGGAGCAGATCATCAACTCATCGAATTGATTTCGGTTCTTCGCGACACGCCAAAAACGGGAATCATCGTGAGTAGCGACCTGAGCCACTACTACACAGAACAGCAAGCCCACGAACTGGATGAGTTTGTTCTCGAAGGAATCAAAAACCTCAACGTGCATACACTCAACAACGGCGAAGCGTGTGGGAAAAGTGGCATTTTAGCACTCATCACCGTATGTCAAAAGCGAAAAGAGAAACTTACTGTGATGGATTATCGAACTAGTGCCGATTCAGATTTTGGCGATGCTCATCGAGTGGTGGGCTACTGTTCGGCAATTCTGACACCGCCACACTAAACCGTCCTCCTAATCTCTACCGGAATGATCTATTTTTACACACCGAGGAGGTAGAAATGGACAAAATGGTTTTTCAGGCAATTCGTTTTGCTGCAGACAAACATCGCGACCAGCGGCGTAAAGATCACCGAAGAACGCCCTACATTGTTCATCCTGTAGCAGTTGCGGAACTATTGATCGATGCAGGAATTACCGATACTGCCACTCTCATCGCGGCAATTCTTCACGACACAATCGAAGATACCGATACCACGAGCGATGAAATCCGCGCGCTCTTTGGCGAAGAGATCGCGGCACTGACGGTTGAACTTACGGTCCCCGAAACAGGAATCAAAGAGCTTGACAAGGCCCGTGAAATCAGCGATGCCCTCGTTCTTTCCCCCAAGGCGGCTCTCGTTCGCACCGCAGACAAACTCTGCAATCTTGCCGATGTATTATTAGACACACCGGTGGGCTGGACAGAGGAACGACGGGATTACTATATCGTCTGGGCTCAAAAAGTAATTGTTAGCTCCCGCGTCGAAAACACATTGTTGAACAACCGTCTTTTTGAACTGATTACCACCGCTGAAAATCTGTTTGGCAAAAACTTTTCAGTCGAAAGTCTTCTATAGATATTCACATAATCGCGACTATGGTCACATATTTTCTTCTTGTAGGGGATCGAAACCGTGGACAAGGTTCCGATTTTGTTTATATTCAATCAGTACTGAAATTCTTCCGGGAGTTGCCATGAACAACTTTTTCGCCAAAGTAGTGAATCAATGCAAGAGATCCATGTCAATGATTGTACATATTCCGACCTTTCGAGAAATATGTAACGATATTGGTACGTCGTTGGAGCTTTTTTCTGCATGGCGCCGAAATCGTTACAGAACAATTTCCAAACCGACAGCGGTGACATTGGTGCTAGCTCTGCTCTATTTGGCGATTCCCTTTGACATTCTTCCCGACATTTTCCCCTTACTCGGATTCATCGATGACATCGCCGTTTTGAAAATAGTGGCCGATGCAATTCGATTTGACCTCAATAAGTTCCGTATTTGGCAACGCTTTATCGAAGAATCGGCAAAGAAGAACTCTTCTTCCCCGAATGAATGACTCCCAAACTATTTTCACGCCGTAAAAACAGTTAGTAAGGAGAAAGACCGCATGGCCGGAAGTTTCAAAGATTTTTCAATGGCGCAGGAGCTCTACATCGCCACGCTCGAAGCGGGCTATAATGAACCAACGCCAATTCAAGAGCAGGTGATCCCCGCTGTTCTTGAAGGCCGTGACGTGCTGGGAGCTGCGCCAACGGGCACAGGAAAAAGCGCCGCGTACCTGCTTCCCATTCTGAACAAAGTGATTATCAACGGATCACAACAAAACAACAAACGAGTCACTGCGTTGATTTTGGTTCCCACCAAAGAGCTGGCTGTGCAAACACGCAATTTTCTTTTAGAATTTGCCGCTCGTCTCACCGTTCGCACCACTCTTGCTTTTGGTGGAGTGGGCATTTCCCCACAGATTCAAGAGATTCGCCGCGGCACCGACATCGTAGTAGCCACGCCGGGCCGAGCTCTCGAATTGGTTGAACGCAAAGAACTTGCTCTTGATACAATCTCTTTCTGTGTGCTCGACGAAGTGGACCGTATGCTTCAAATGGGATTCCTCCACGACATCGATGCGGTAACGCGCAAGATTGGCGGAAGTTGCCAGATCATGATGTTCTCGGCGACAATCACCGCAGACACCGCCCGTCTCGGCGGTCGCCTCTTGCAGAATCCGCTCACTATTGACATTCAACAAAAAGAGACATCTTTCAAAACCGTCGAATCGGTGAAATGCCACACGCTCTTTGTCGAAAAAGACCGCAAACGCAAACTGTTGCTCTGGGTTCTCAAGGAGATCAAGTTCACCAAGGCGCTCATTTTCGTCAACAGTAAAAGCGATGCCGATCGACTGGGACGGGACTTGACAAAAGCGGAAATAAACCATGTGGTTCTTCACGGTGATCGCAACAACACCGAACGTCAGCGCGCGGCGGAACAGTTCCAACGCGGATCAGTTCCGGTCATGGTTGCCACTGACCTAACCGCTCGCGGATTTGATGTTCCCAATCTCACCTTGGTGATCAACTACGACATGCCCACATCCACAGAAGTATTTGTTCACCGCGCAGGTCGAACCGGTCGCGCCGGAACTTTGGGGCAAGCATTTTCTTTCTGTGATCAAAACTCGAAACATTTCCTTCAGCGCATCGAAGAGACTCTCGAAGTTGTGCCGGAACATTTCCCGTGGCAACCTTTCCACAGCGACAAGATCGAAGAGATGGATCCGCAGGAGTCATTGGATCGCATGAAAGCTGTGCGCGAACGGGAAACAGATAGACGCGAAGCAAGCGAAGAGCGCAAAGTTCAGGCTGAAGCAGAAAAACCGCGGCCGGCAGTGAAAAAAGTTCCTCGTAAAGAACGGGTAGTGCCGACGAAAACGGGGAGCAAAGTTGAAGGACGCCGCGCGAAAGTTACCGGGAAAGGTAAGCAGAAATCAAATCGTCCTGATTCGAAAGTGCAAAAAAGTCGGGGAAAACGCCACTAATAACAGCGTGAGGGTTCTATGTATCACTTCTTACAATTATTGAAAGCTGTTTTTTACACAGTACTCATAATAGGAACCCCAACGCTCATTGCAACAAACGGCCATGTGCCTTCATGGCTGTTTCAGCATCCCGCCTATCAATTTGCGATCATTTTTGTATTTGCCTATGCCGCGGCCCCGGTCTTCTCTGACTTTCTGGGGCACCACGCGGGAACGGCACTCTTTTTCCCCAACAGCCCCAACCTGAACCACCCTACAATCAGCCATATTCTCACGCTTTTGAACAAACGGCTCTACAAAGAAGCGCTCGAAGAGTTGCGCATGCTCACCGAAACAGCTCCCACAGATTTTCGCGCGTACAAAATGTTACTCACTATCTCAGCTGTTCACCTTCCCGACCAAGCGCTCTTTGAAATGTGCTATCGAAAAGGAATGCAGAACCTTCTGCTTGACGAAGAGCAGGATCTTTTAAAGCGCTATCGTGATGAACTGATCGCACAAAAGCAGGCCAACGGCGAAAATTGGACACCCAACCCTGAAAACGACTCAATAATACCAACAACTCATTTTTACGTGAACAGAAAACATCACCGCGCAAAAGCAAAAACGATTGTCAATGCTCACTCGGCCACCCTTCCACCGCGAGAAATCAAAGAACTAAAAGTAGAACACAAAGCGATTCAACGCAATAAGCGTTCAAAAGAGAATACCGCCGTGGTTCCCCACCATTTCCATCCGGCGCGTCCAGGCGAACACCACGCTCCATCAGTATCACACATCGATCACCGTTCATCCCCAATAATGCCCACAGAGGACACTATCCCCACGGTTTCGATTATTTCTGTGCCAAAACCAGAACCTCATCATTTCCATCAAGTTCAGAAAAAACAGTTTGAACAATTTATCGCCGATGGCCACACGGTTGTGCTCGAGCGAAGCGGCGATCTCAATCTGTCTGAAGCACCGGTGGTTCACGAAATTGACAACTCAATCGCCCCGTTTGTCGATATGACCCCAACTCAACCACAGCGATTCAAATTTATTCGCCCTCGCTAACACACATGCTTCTCTTAAACTTCACAACACACTCTCTCCCCTTTGAATGACAATCGATTGTACCACTTGACATAGTACCAATGTTGACGTGCATTGGACGAATGTTGACGTGCATTGGACGAATGTTGACGTGCATTGGACGAATGTTCGCGTGCATTGGACGAATGTTCGCGTGCATTGGACGAATGTTCTCGT
>JAIFMU010000016.1 GCA_020048285.1 bacterium
GTTCCTTTGCCCGCTTCTTTTGTGGTGTAAAATGGTTCAAAGATTCGCGACTGAACGTCTGGAGACATACCGGTTCCGGTATCTCGAATAGTTATTTCAAGATATTCTCCGGGAGTAATATCAAAAGGAGAGACTTCGCAGTACTCCGCATCGAGTTCACTATTTTCAAGGGTGAACGTCAGCGCCCCGCCATCGGGCATAGCGTGACTGGCGTTAATCCCCATGTTCATAAGCGCATTGTGAATAAGCGAATCATCGCCGATAACCGATGTGTGAGTGGCGCGGTTTTCCACATGGATCGCAATGTTCTTGTTGATCGTGTGTTTCAAAAGTTCCGCACTTTCATTCACGAGCCTGAAGCAATCCACCGCCGAAGAGACCTTGGCGCCTTTGCGTGAAAAGGTGAGCAGTTTTTTGGTGAGATCTGCGGCGCGATCGGCTGCAGTCAAAATCATATCAAAATATTCCTGCGACTCCTCTGTAGAAAGGGCTCCAGACTTAAGCAGTTCAATAGCTCCCATAATACCACCAAGAGCGTTGTTAAAATCGTGAGCAACTCCTCCTGCAAGCTGACCGACAGCTTCCATTTTTTGCGACTGATGAAGTTGTTCAGTCAGTTTTGCTTTTTCCGCTTCGGCTGTTTTTTTCGCACTTATATCTCGCGTTACTGATAACATTCCCGTGGGTGTCCCAGAGTCATCTTTTACCAATGTTGAGGTCATGTAGGTTGGAAATACCGTTCCATCTTTTCGACGATGGCCGATTTCCGCGTCCCTGAATGTTCCGTGATTAATGAGTAGATCAATGGTGGGGAGTATTTCCTGTGCCAATTGCTCTGGTGTATGACAGAGTTGAAAGTGTTGACCTATGAGCTCTTCCTGTGTGAAACCATGCATCTCCGCAAAAGCACTGTTGACAAATTTTATATAGCCATCCATTTGGACAAAGGCTATTCCATCAAGGGATTGTGCAAGAGCAGTGTTGAGTTCTTTCATTGCGGCTTCAGCCTCTTTGCGATCGGTTACATCCTGAATTGTCCCGATTAATCCGGTCGTTCTACCTGTCGAATCAATGATTGTCTGCCCACGCCCCCAAACCCAGCGAGTTGCTCCATCGGTATGACGGACTATACGATACTCTTTATCAAAGGGAATTCCTTTGCCGATCACATCATTGGTAACATAGTCAATCATAGCCTTTGAATCGGCGGGGTGAAGGAGATCAAGCCACCCTTGCACAGTTTTGTTGTAGTTTTCATCCATGCCGAAAATTTCATCGCACACTGTTGATGTTTTCCAGATATCATTGGGATAAAATTCTGACTGAAAAGAACCAATACGAGCGGCACGTTGCGTCTCTTTGAAAAAGTACTCACTTTCGCGGAGCGCTTTCTCCATGAGCGTTCGATCGGTGATATTGCGATTTATACCGGCGATTCCGATAACAGCGCCTTTATCATCTTTCATAACGGACAAATTTATTTCAAGATAGAGATCGGTACCATCGGGCATAGGGGTACAGACATTTTTCACCAGCGATCCATTTGCATAGACCTGCCGATGCATCTCATCCCATTCTTCACAGAGATCCGCAGGAAATCCAAGCTCCCAATAGGTTTTTCCAATAATCTCTTCCGGCGTGCGATGCAGATTTTCACAGAGTTGGCGATTGGCGGAAGTAAACCGGTTATTGCAGTCATAACTGTAAATTTGATCTACCGTAGAGTTATTTATAAGTCGATAGAGTTCTTCGCTTTCCGAAAGCGCTTTCTCTATCCGTTTTCGATCAGAAATATCTCGAACAAAGGCGCAATTAAACTCTTGAGTGCCATGTTTGACATAGTTCGCCACCACTTCCACCGGAAAAATTACACCCTCCTTCGTACGCTGTTGAGATTCCAGTGTAACACTCCCCAATTGCCGAAGTTCCGCAAAATGGTGTGGCCACAACTGATCATTATAGTGCACATCAACGTCAGGAACAGAGAGGCGAAGCAGTTCTTCGCGCCCATACCCAAGAGTTCGGCAGGCAGCTTCATTGACATCAACAATATGCGCATCCGGTGTTATCCAAAAGAGTGCGTCCGACGCCATTTCAACACTCAAACGGGTAAGACTGAGCGCAGTTTCTACCCGTTTTCGTTCGGTGATATCCCGCCATGTGGTATGAAGAAAGGTCTCGCCCTTGATGGTAATTGGCATAAGAGATACTTCCACAATAAACTCTGTGCCCTCTGTATTGATATGTGTCCAATCAAAACGATGGTGACCATTTTTGTAGGCAGTGGCAATGATATCACAAGCCAACTCATCTGATCTTTGCCCCGTGGGTTGAAATTCAGGGGATATTGCCGCCGGTGACGCTAATAGTAGTTCTTCTCGGGACATTTTCAATAGATCCAACGCCGCTTGATTACATTCATAAAAAATTCCCGCACCATTTATCAACAAAATCGCATCGGCTGAATCTTCAAATAACTTTCTGAATGTCGACTCGCTTTCGAGTAACAAATCTTCTGCATTTTTCTGCTCGGTGATATCGATAAAGCTGATGACGATTTCGGATATATTCTCGTTTCCCACGTCAAATATCGGGAAACCGTTAATCATTACCCAAATGAGATCATCTGTTGTGGGGCGATTAATTCCGATCACTTGATCCACTATTATTTGTCCTGTTGCTTTGACCTTGTTTACGGGATACTCATCGAGGGCTAATGGGTCACCACTCTTGTTGACGAACATCCATGCGGGATCAATCGCCTGTTTTCCTCTCATTTGGTCTTCGCTTAATCCTAGCAGTGTCGACGCTCTACCGTTATTCATTATGATTGACGTGTATGCATTGTGAACAACAACACCGGCATTAAGATTTCGTATTAATCCCAGGTATCGCAGTTCGGTACTCTGCAGTGCTTTTTCTCTGATTTTATAAGCGGTGATATCGGTAAAGAGTGCCGTGAATGTCTGATCACTTGTGGAATAGAGATTCACCTGATACCATTTGTCGAGAATCTTGCAGTAGTGATCGAACTCGTTTTCACCGCCGTTCAGGGCGATCGACCCGATGGTTTCCATGTCACTATTTGCAATTCTCCAACCACATTGCTGTGCGGTACTACCAATGAGATCATTTGATTTTAGGCCAGAGAGCAATTCAAAAGCGGTATTCACTTCGAGAAATTCGTAGTCGCAGGGAACACCGGTTCTATCGAGAATTATACGATGGCGAGCATAGCCCATGGTGTTGGAATTGAATAGTGGGTTGGTTAGATTTTTCATGATCTATTCTCCAATTTAATTTTGCTCTCGATATTCTGTTTTTCGACCATTTCGGCCAACGCCGCTTTTCGGAATGGTTTATCCAAAAATCCGTTCACACCCTGATGTTTTAGTTCTGCCAAATCCTCTTCTTTCGCAAATCCAGAAGCAATAATTACCGGAATTGTCGGATCGATTTCTCGGATTTTGCTCAATGCTTCGCGCCCACCCATGATCGGCATGATCATGTCGAGAATAATCAGATCTACTTCATTTTTTGTTTCATAGAATGTTTGAACACCCTCCTCGCCGTTAGTCGCCAGTATGACCCGATACCCCATAGATCGGAGCATGGCTGAAGTGATAACGCGGATCAACTCTTCGTCGTCAATTACTAGAATTGTTCCCGCACCAGTGGCAATTGGTCGCGATTTAATCTCCTGCCGCACCGTTTCCTCTGTCACGGGTAGATACATACGGAAGACCGTTCCCACACCGACTTCGGAATTGACAATTATCGCTCCATTGTGTTCTTGAACGGTTCCGTACACTGCTGCCATTCCAAGACCGGTTCCTTTGCCTAGCTCTTTTGTGGTAAAGAATGGTTCAAAGATGCGCGCCAAAACCTCTGGGGACATGCCTATCCCGCAATCTCGGATCGCAATTTCTATGTATTCGCCGGGGGTAATATCAAAGGGGGAGAATTCGCAGTACTCTTCATCGAGATCGACATTTTCCAGTGTAAAGGTCAATTCCCCACCATTAGACATGGCGTGACTGGAATTAATCCCCATATTCATAATTGCATTTTGAAGGAGCGAATCGTCACCAAGAACAGCGGTGTGAGTGGCACGATTTTCTACCGCAATAATGATGCTTTTGTCTATCGTGTGTTTGAGGATTTCTGCGGTGTCATTGACAATTTTCATGCAGTCCACTTTAGACAATGTTTTGGTTCCTTTGCGTGAAAAGGTGAGTAGCTTTTTGGTGAGATCTGCGGCTCGATCGCTGGCCATAAGAATGAGATTGAGGCACTCTTTTCGGTCTTCCCCTGTTACATCTTCATCTTTCAGAAGTTCTGCTGCGCCAATAATTCCACCGAGTGCATTGTTGAAATCGTGAGCGACGCCTCCAGCTAATTGACCAATGGCTTCCATTTTTTGTGATTGGTGAAGTCGCTCTGTGAGTATTTTGTGCTCTTCTTCTTTACGCCGTTTTTCCGTCACATCCTTAAAAATATTTACGTAGGTTTCGCCCACCGGTTGCATAAATGCTTCGACGATGCGCGGTGTTCCATCTTTTGCGAGAATACGATGTTCACTCACCTTTGATGCCGTTCCATTTTGAACCGCTTCCGACGTATCCCGAATCCAGACTTCTAACATCTCCTGTGCATATTCCGGTGTTTCATATACGGTTTGAACCCAGGTCTGAACATCGGGAAGATCTTCGATTGTGTAGCCAAACAGCTTTGTGAAGGTTTTGTTGTGGAATGACACGGTGCCGGTAGCCCGTGTGATCGTCACGGGAATGGGGAACAGATCAAAGGTCTGGCGCAAAAGTTCTTCGCTGTCTTTCAGTTTTTGGATTGATTCGGCCAAGTTTCGTTCATTTTGTCGCGAGTTGTACAGCGTTTTGTATAATTGCGTATTAAAGACGTGCATCCCTGCGTAGAGAAGCATGATGAATGTCGATGTGCTCAGGAAATAGGTGAAGTCTGAAACGAGAGGCGGTCTCGGAAGAATACCCTGTTGATTGAGTAGCATAATACAGAAACTGAAACAAAGGTAGAGCACGGCAAAGAGAAGTGAAACCCTCGATGAAAAGAGCCAACCGGTCAATGCGAGCATGGCCATGAGTCCCAGATACGCCGGTGATTGAAATCCACCATTGAATATAACCCCCATGATTTCTGCCGCGATGATTCCCAGTAGAAACAGGTGAATTGAGAGCCTGTTTTTATGAAGTCGTCGAAAAATTGTTGCCACAATAGTGACGGCTAAAATGGAGATAGCCACTACCAATCGGCGATACTGGATTTCACCTGCACTGACCGTGCCTACAATGAGAAAAATCGAAAGGACGCCAACGAGGGGGATCATGATTTTTAAGTACTTGTCGATTAAGACATTTTGAATTTCTTTGTCAAACTGCATTTCAGCTTTCATCTATTCCTCGATTTCTTGCGTTTTTTTTTCTCGGTATGCGATGTTATTCAAGCACTACCATTGTATCTCTCTAATGAAAAAACGTCCCTCCTTTTTTTTCGATAAGATGACTTTTTATGAAGGGGCAAAGAGGAGTGAAATCGGCGGGGATGGTGTATGGTCATCGCAAGTTAAATCGTTTGAACGATGCATGAACCGTTGAACGTATCGTTCTTTGAGGTTGGAACCAAAAGATGGTTTTTACGGCGACTTATGCGCGAAAACTCCGGCTTTAGGACAAAAAAATGTAATTTAGGGTGGATAGTGTGGTCGCACTACTTGGTCCTAAAGAATGAATTAAATAGAGGAAGGTTCGATGAAAAAAATATCCTTTGCACTTTTTAGTATTGTAAGTCTACTTTTAGGTGAAACCGATAAGATTATTCTACATAATGGGAAATTCGGATTTGGAACAGCTCTCAATCTTAATGAAATTATTGATGGGAAAGCTCAAAAACTCAGATTTGAATCATCAGAGGGAGAATCCGTATACCCATTAACAGAAGTTCGTGAAATTATACACCATTCGATTAAATATCCAATTCATTTTGGGAAGCTAATTACATCTGATATTGACACTTCAAAAACGATTTTTACGATTTCTAAAGATAAATTGAATAAGGGAGTGTATCGAACATTGGGCGATTATTGGTACAATAGACCATTCGCACCAAGTGATTCTTTCTTTTTGAAAGAAGTTATGAAGGCTGACTTGCAAACATATGATTGGAAGGGAAATGCGAGTGGTGAAATTAACGGAAATTATTTTCAGTTAAAAAAAAGAAAGGGTGATAATCCATCGAAATACAAACCATGGAAAATTCTTATAGATGGTGAGATCTGGGGTTATTCCGATGGAAATGTTTCCTACAGGTATTCAGCCGGTTATCTCTCCCCAATATTTTTTACAGATACACTAATATGGTATTCTACAATGTCATCGCAATCAAACTCTACATTTACACCCGGTACTCCGGGGTATAGCGTTGGAGGTGGAATGGTAGTTGGTGGATCACCAGCAATGATGTCGAGTGGGCCAAGTACGGTGTCTGAAAAAATCTATTTAATTGATTCAACTCAAAATGAGGAAATAGAGTTAAACCGTGAAATGCTAGTGTCGATACTTTCTCGATATCCAGATTTACAACAGGCATATACAGAAGCTTCAAAATCAGATCAAAGAAATAAGCTAGCTCAGAAATTATTAGGTAGCTGTGATCCAATAATGACACGATACTTTTTCCGTTACATCAGAAGACTAAAAATTGAACAAAGATATATCGAACAATAACCGGTTGCATTGGTGTGACCTCGTTACTCGAACAATCCGCTGAGCGTTCGTTAGATTGATAAATAAAGGACGTGTCCTGATGGCTTCAAATGATAATTGCGTTGAATGCGGAAAAAAACTTGGATTATATGAATTCAACAGAACTGAAAAAGGTTTGATTTGTAATGTCTGTAATGGGACAGAAACCCCTGAAGAACTAACATCTCAAGTATCGAATAATGAACTAGCTGAAAGTCCTATTGAATATGAATATCAATTCAGTTTTATTTGGGAAAGCCTATTAATTCTTGCATTTGTTGCTCTAATCATAACTGGATACTTAAAAGAAAATTCTTCAAATGAATTTGGCGGTGTTTTGGTTGTCGCAATTCCACTCGCACTGCTACTTATATCAAAGATAAAGAAAGTAACAATTCATAAAGACTTCTTGGTTGTTCGAAAATTTTGCGGTACAGATGTTTTGATTTCACGTGACAAGATTACGAAAGTTACTAATGGTTTTACTGGTAGTATGTTATCTCATTCCTGTCCAAAACGGCAAATGGTATAAAAGAGAAATGAGGGGTTTCCCTATTGTAGTTTTACGGTTCCTACGCCAAGAAACTATA
>JAIFMU010000207.1 GCA_020048285.1 bacterium
TCCAGCAAGGATCGCTAACTATTTCAAACACGAAAAGATTCTGTATGCGGGGGTATAAAACATGTCATATTTGCCCCGCGAAGCAATAGTAAGTAGACCACAATTAGATCATCAGTAGAAGTTCTGGGGTATATTATTACGATGAAGCAACCAGTGCGAACCTTTCGGTAATAAGAGAATAGAGTCAGAACAATGGTAATACTGCCGTTGCAGTGTGGAAGAGGCCCCTCGTGTGTTATGCTTTTACATAAGCCGCTCTTCTTTATGCGGTGTAGAAAAATAGATTTTTTAAGAATTCTTACAAATGCAAACGTTATGTAGAGGAATTAGTTATGAAAAACTTGCTACAAATTTCACTGATTTCGATCTCCCTTATATCCAGTTGCATGACAAGCCGTAAAACTATGTCTATATCGACGGGCTATACCGAAACTCAAAAGTTGTCAGTAGCCCAACCATCCGTTATTAATGTCATTGCTCCTCGAATGAGTATGGATACTCTGTATGAACAGCAGAACAGTGTTGCTTCGTTGGAAAATACCGAGCAGTATGCTCATATTACTGAAAATGGGTTCAAACGAACAACTGAAACCCCACTTTCGACTTTCAGTATTGATGTTGATGGTGCATCTTTTAGTAATTGTCGGCGATTTCTATTAAATGAACAGAGACTTCCTCCGATAGGAGCTGTTCGGTTAGAAGAATTTATCAACTACTTCTCATACAATTACCCATCGCCAACTGAACCCGCTCCTTTTTCTATTGTTACGGGCGTTGATTCATGCCCTTGGAATAAAAATAATTTATTAGTTCAGGTCGCACTTCAAGGGAAGAAACTAGATCTTTCTGCGGCACCACGCTCCAACTTGGTCTTCTTATTAGATGTTTCAGGTTCTATGAACTCACCGGATAAACTCCCCTTGCTTAAGCAGTCTCTTACTCTTCTCATTCATGAGCTTCGTCCGGATGATCGAATTGCCATAGTTGTCTACGCTGGTGCTGCTGGAACCATACTCCCATCTACACCGATATCTGAAAAAAACAAAATCATAGCGTGTTTAGACATGCTCTCTGCTGGTGGTTCGACCGCTGGTGGAGCAGGAATTATGCAAGCATATAAGTTAGCGAAAGAAAATTTCATTGCTGCCGGCAACAACCGTGTGATTCTCGCGACTGATGGAGATTTCAATGTAGGTGTCTCGGATGAATCGGGGCTGGTAAAGCTTATTGAATCCAAGCGCGCAGAAAAAATTTATCTATCCGTACTAGGTTTCGGTAAAGGCAATTACGCAGATTCAAAAATGGAGCAACTTGCGAACAATGGAAACGGAAACTTCGCATACATAGACAATCTCCTTGAAGCCAAAAAGGTACTTGTAAAAGAGATGGGTGGAACACTCTACACAATAGCCAAGGATGTAAAACTTCAAGTTGAGTTTAATCCTTCAAAAGTTTCATCATACCGTCTTCTCGGTTATGAAAATCGCACGCTCCAAAATGAAGATTTCAAGAATGATGCGAAAGATGCAGGTGATTTGGGAGCAGGCCACACAGTTACAGCTCTTTATGAAGTAGTGCCAGTAGGAAAAGAAATGAACACAACATCTAGAATTGACCCGTTGAAATATCAGGAACAGGGTAAACCGATAAATTCCGATGAGCTAATGACGGTTAAATTTCGCTATAAAACTCCTGATTCTGACACGAGTACTCAGTTAGAACGGGTCGTGTATAATACGAGAATTTCGAATGAATCGCTACGCTGGGCATCTTCAATGGCTAGCTTTGGAATGCTACTTCGAGATTCCCAATATAAAGGGACACTAACCTGGGACTCACTTCTCGCATTTGCGAAAGCAAATAAGGGTATCGACTTAGATGGGTATCGGGCAGAAGCGATTAAAATGATCGAAACTGCTCAAATATTATTACATCCTAAAGAAATCGTTCTCCAACCTCGGACTAATAATGAGTAGATCAAGACGAAAAATACCCATCACTAAAAATGGGCGACATGGGTCGGACAAAGAGAGTAAAAGGCGCTGTAATCGAACATTTCGTAGAAAGTACAATAGAGTAGAGTCTGAAAAAGCGGCAAATTCCGAAGGAGATCATTGTGTTGTACATTCAGACCACGATCGTGTTCAATTTAAGAATTGTGACATATGGACATTTAGTTCAGATGGTGTAAAGATGCACCTACAGGACTCAAAAGATTGGGACAAGAAACAGTTGCGTAAATAACTGTATTTGAACGATATGTTTTTAATTTATTGCGCAAGGATACGGCAAATAATATGGATAAAAATATGAGCCGTGAAGAGCGGTTACTACGAATCACAGAACTTAAAGAAATTGCATATCGAAAGACACATGAATCACTCGCACGTCGGTGTGCCGAGGAGTACATACCAAACACTTTCCCTCCATTAAAGGAACTTCCTTTTCTTTTGATTGATGCTCCTTTATTAGGCAATAAACCAGAACTTGTTGCTGAAGGATACGAAAAATGGAAAACTCCATGGAGAGGAGATTCTTGGGTAGATGAAGTATGGGGATTGGAAATGGTTACAATGTGTAATTGGAGAATCAAGGAGCAGAGTGATGCATGGACGACCCGTCACACAACTCTTACTAAAACCGACATTCGAGCTATCCGGAAAGTGCTGGGAAAAGTGAAAGATGAAATTGCAATATTCTGGGGACAATGGGGCGGCGACTTCACTCGTTTCGCTATGAGGGCCGCCGATATGCACCTATGTCTCCCCTATTTATATTGGGAAGGATTTGTGGTGGTGCCGGATAAAAATTTTGTTCTGCAGTTTGACATTGGGGATAATTACCGCAACTATTATCTCTATTTGGCACAGCGTAAACAATAGATGAAAATGTAACCAGCAGAAAGCTTGGTTAAACCAAACAATGTATTCCTTTTAAAACGTTATTCGAGCAACTATTAGGGTATTCAAAATGAGAACAAAAACAAAATTTATTGCAATTCTTTCCACAATTCTGATTGCATCTTGTACTACTGTCTCCGATGGTGTTGTAGACCTAGAGCCCTCAAATTTTGTTATTTCAAATCAGGAAATTACGGCAACGTCAACAACACTTGACACTACCGTGATTGATTCACTGGTCTATTATACCTATTCATTAGTAAACAAAGACAGTGGGCAAATTGCGTTTAGTGACACAATTCAGTATAAGCTAATGATAAACGATACAGTCTACAACGGTATTATAATTGGTGGTTTGAAGAAGCAAGGCATTGGGAAAGTGTATGGCCATGTCAAACTGCGTGACAAAGATACCGGATCTATTTCAATCAAACTTGAAGTGAATCCCAACAAGCACTTCAGTGAGTCCAATTATTCTAATAACACGACATCGGCCTTAACAAGGCTTGTGAAGAAAAGCTCCATGATTAAAGAGTAAGAGGATAAAGTCAACAAACAGTTCAAAGTTAACACTCGTCGGACGGGTTCAAATAAAGCTGTTTGTTGAGCTTTAATAACAATTATACCGTGAATGCGCAATCTTTGATAAATACGGCGCATGCTACCGAAAATGGGTGTTTTCACCTTTGTTCTGCATGCCTTAATAGGTGCTCAGCATGAAGAATCGAAAGGATAGGATGCTAAACAAATTATAGATGCGGTGTGAATTAAATGTACACATTCGGTTCCTGAGCTTGTCGAAGGATCCGTGGATATAGGCGGTTCGACGAGCTCACCTCATGAAGAAGACTCATCATCACAAATCGTCGTAAGCGCAATATAATAGTTGAGATGAAAGCCCGTCCTAAGCATCTTTGTATCCGTTTGGGAGATTCTACCACTCATCGTGTAAGGCTTACTATAAAAAAGTATATGTTAATTGTTAGGAGATATGATGTCGATTAAACGCAAAGTAATAGTTTTGGCTTCTGTTGTACTTGCGATAACTTCGTGCTGTGATTCACCGCTAGAAGATGTGGAATTGGAAGATTTTAGTTTGGTTAGAGCCACGTTTCATGCAAAAAGAATTTATGGAGATTATCCGAATCAAAGTGTATCGGTGGTTTGTTTTGACAAGAATGGCAAGGCCTTTCTACCCAAGGGTATGACGATTGCTGTTAATGGGGTATATATGAAACCGACCCCAAGTTCGGTTTTACTCGACCTGTATACAATAGCACCAAGTTCGCTACAGCTTATGGGGGACTCCTCTTATAGCTTTGTTATGACCCTGCCCAATGGAAAATCGTGTCGGTCGATTGTTCACATGCCAAAAGTAGATTTTAGGGTATTTGAGACTTCGCCGACTTTTACCTTTGAAACTGGTATCGTGGCTTCTTGGACACCATCTCCGACGAACCCTCTCCAATGTCGACTTATAGTGGACTACATCAAAAAAGCTGAAACCTCACAGGCATATGCGACGGATACCGTTCTTAACACTGTTATTGCCAAGGACAGTACCGGAACCGTGAAAACGGGAAAGATTATACCGTCGAAGTTTAATCCTGCAGTAGACTCGGTGAAAACAGTAGAACTCAATTTCTTTCGCAAAGCGCGACTCGAATATGCTTCAGAGCTTATGCCACAGAATTCAAGTGGAACCGTGGAGATGAATGATATCGGCTTCTACATTATTAGAAAGCTTGCATTTCAGAAGTGAGAAATTGAAATGACAACTTTGCACCGAAACGAGAGTCATTGCTTACACGTGAAATTGCCACACCCTAAAACCAGGAGTGGTAATTTTGCTGAGTAATCGCTTCATCTGTGCCTCGTTCACCTACATATCTTACTGATTGATGCACGGATTTTGTTCGGTTATTTTATTCCCTTGATCTGAGAAGTCTGGGGATTCTGAGGATCATCGGGCATCGCGATATATTAATTGACGATTGGGGAACTGTCACAGTGAAATCCTTACACCAGTTACATTTTCGATATGCCATTGTGTATCGATTTCTGTAGTATGATATGAGTGGCTCAGATTTTGCAATTGGTTTTACTGTGTATAAAAACTGTACAATTATCGGTACACAGATCGCGCATAGTCATATTTCATTTTGCAAATTTGACGTTGTTGGTCAAGTTAAAATTATATTTTTTGTCGTGGAAATACTATCTCAAAAGGAATTAACATGCAACAACTTCTCCTGATCCTTTTCCTGAAAGAATAGACAATTCTCCTCACACTAACCAAATTGACCAACTAGAAAGGACTCCTGTGAAAAACATCATTTTTCTCCTGATCTTCTCCACTTCTCTCTCCTTCGGAGCAAAAAAAGCCTTCGTCGTCGGGAACGGAGACTACTCGAACTCCTCGTTCAGCACACTCGCCAGCTCAGTAAACGATGCGGTGCAAGTCAGTGCAAAACTGAAACAGCTCGGCTATTCCGTAACCACCGTAAAAAACGGTACCAAAACCACCTTCGAAGACTCGCTCTACGCCTTTTCCGCAAAACTAACAAGCAGCGACACAGCGCTCTTTTTCTTTGCCGGTCACGGTGTTGAATACAATAACAACAACTATCTGATACCTTCAAATCCAAATATAGCATGCAGTGACAACATTCGCAGTCGTTCAATCCCGCTTGATAATGTTGTTTCAGAGTTCACCTCAAAGGGCTGTCGGTTCAACCTCTTTTTTATCGATGCGTGTCGATCCAATTATGTAAAATCGTGCGACGGCTCCGCTCGCGGTGAACTGGAAACACGCGGAATTGCGATCGAGCAGAACAGCCTAAAATCGACCAACACCGCGTATATCTACGCTTCGCAGTCCGGTGAAAAAGCGTACGGATCGACTTCTACGACCGGAAATGGCCTGTTTACTTCGGCTCTGCTGAAATATCTGGGAACTCCCGGCGATGACATTTCTGATCTTTACGGGGTCTCCTCAACAAACAGGACAAAGTTAACACTCAGTTTTCATTAACTCAAATAATATCACTAAACTACAATGAATTTTCATGTTGCGTTTTCTGTGAAATACCAGTCGAAATCGAGGTCTAATAACTCCTCCAGATTAAACACCTCTCCACCCTTGAGAAGTTTCTCTGAAACATCATATTCTCCGTGGAAGTTAACGTGCTGCCAAGTGACCACCGAACCAGCCACGACCGCTCGAACAATAATTCGTTTTGCATCCGGTGTTTCTGCCGCCGAAATTTGCTTGGAAAGGTATAGATAGTTCCAGCAGATAATTGCGTTTGCGATCAGTCGCTTACAACCTTCAGCCACCAACTGCTCTTCACGGGTGGCATAGTTGAACTCCTGATTTCCCCCAAAAAACACCGCCTTGGCAAACTGATGGTAGCTTTCGACCTTATTAAGCTGTTTTTCAATAGCTTGGCGAAGTTCTACATCGTCGATATAGCGAAGAAGGAATACCGATTTCACAATTCTACCGAACTGTTTCAGTGCCCGATAGAGCGGATGCTGTCGCGAATACGAACTAAGTCGCTTGAACAATTGCGAAGCCGTCTCTTCTTTGGACTTAATTGTCACGATGAGCCGAAGTATCTCATCCCATTGATCTTCAATAAGTTCACTCTTAATCCTTCCACTGCTGAGTATCTTGTACCCTTCCTTGTTTGCTTCTGAAGGCATTTCAAAACTATAGTACCTCTGATACTTGAGGTTTTTAATCCGTGGTGCAAATGAAACGCCCAACAGATGGCACACCGCAAAAATCACTTCGCTGTAGCCGTGTGTGTCCGTCGAATGAATATCGCTCTGCACCACATCGTTCGCCATAAGTCCATCAATAACATAGGCCGCTTCTCGTTCGGAAGGTGTAATGACGGTGGAATAAGGCAACTTATGTGCTTCATCTATAAAGCTATAGACGCTGATTCCTTTCTGAGTTCCGAAATATTTGTGCGAGTAACTGGCATCTATTGAGTCAATTCCCACGGTGAATTTCTGGCCGTCGCTGGAGGTGTGCCGTTTCCCTGGGTTCCGATAGTATACCGCCGAAAGCCGGAGCTGTTCGGTCAATGAAAGGATCGATGTATTCGCGGAGTGAAGGTTTTCCACTGACAGGAGCCATTTCGCGGCAAAACTGACCTCTTCACTACTGACATTTCGCACCATTTTGGCCATTCTTTCAACACCGAGATTACATCCGTAACCGATAATTGCGGCAAGAATCGCAGACTTTGCCGGCCGTTTCTTCACCGATTTCTGGTAGAGATGATCCATGGAACCGGTGAATGAGGAGAGCTTTTCAATCCCCGAAAGTATCTGAAATAGCGGCACAGATCCTTGTACAGGCATCAGTTCTGACAGTGGGATCTCATCGGCAGAATCGACTGCCGGTGTTTTAACTCCGACGCGTCCTTGCGGATCAGTCCGTGCATAGAGATTGGTCTTATTCAGAATGTTTTTCTGTGTGATTTCATTCTGGGCATGAAGTTCTTCTCGTAGCAATTCCAGTATTGGTGAAGCTGATTTCGCCCAGTTCATGGCGTGCTTTGTAAGCAGTTCCGATTTCTGTGATTGCCATCGATCCGAGGGGATTAGGTAGGTTTCAAAGGCGCGGAACTTGTACGATTCCAATAGGTTGAGTGTCCCCGATCTGATAGCCAGAGCTGTGGCGAAATAAAGGTACCCTTTGTAAAGCGACTGCCTCAGTTTCCCCTTTGAATCATATAGGTGTGTTTTTTGTTTTTCGGTAAGAAATCCCGTGGGGCTTTTCTTACCAAGATGTTCATGTGTAGTGAAATAGGATATTGCTTCGCACAAGTGGGTGTTTGAATGTTTCGAGTCAAACTGAATGAGCGTGAGTAATACCGAAATTTTAGTTGAAAGATCCGGTGAAGTTTCTTCAATAAAATCATCCTTGCCCTTGCTTGAAAATTCAGGTAACTCGGTATCATTAAGCGGCTCCTCAGATCTTCTCTCCCGCATAATGGTAAGAATCCGTTCCAGAAACTCCACGGGATCAGTTGCGGTTTCTTCAACGGCAGTTTCGATTTTTGCAAGCGTTTTCTGAGAGGACTCGGCCGTTTTAACAAGCACTTTGACCGCAGCTCGTTGAACTGCTAACTCTTCTGCCACTGCTGCCTGAGTCAGTTCGGTGACCTCTTTTTCACTTTTTCGGCACGAAGCCAGAAAAATTTCAACAAGAGAGTCCTGAAAAGTTCGATTCAGGTGAACAACCGCACAAAACAGGTAAAGAAAACGGTCTTCGTTGCGACGAGTGAGCTGAAACGGTTGAAATGAGAGCGCTGTTCTTGCATAATAATCAACCACTTCAGGGGCGAGGGCAAGTGCTTTTTGGGCAGAAAACAGCTGTTTGTGTAATCGCTGAATTTCTGAAAGTTTCCGGCAATTCTCCTTGATTGATTTATTCTGTTGCGAATGAATAAATCGCGAAAGATCGACCAGTGAAGCTGTTGAACCATCTTCAGGTATCGCGACCAAAGAATCGAGATCCCCGCGCAGTTCTTCAGTCAAAAATGCAGATAGTTGCTTCACCGTATCGGCTTTGAACAGATTGAAACTTGTGGTAATCACTGTTGCAAGAGCGTGGTAGCCGACTCCTTCAACCTTCTGTTCGAGAAGATAATCGGATAACGCGGCGATAATGAGCCGTGGTCTCTGTTGGATTCGGCAGAGTTCATCGGCCTTGATTTTCAACTTTTGGCGAAGTTGGCTGTTCATGCGTTGAAAGCCAGCGAGTTCACAAATTTGCTCCCGATGGCGACTATTAACGACCTTGTGGTATGCACTGAAGTCGATTGTTGAAAGAGAATAGATCCGCGCAACAACACGAATATCAACGGCATGAAATGATTCAACCGCATAAAATCGACCTGAAGCTCGGAAGTAGAGGTACTGGAGCATGAAAGCCGCACGGTTGTTAGGTTGACGAATTTGATCAATAACTTTCTGAATATCAGGGCTGACATTTAAAATTCGCCGGCGATCAGTCCATCTCAGTTTTGGCGGAATATCAAACTGTTTCGCCGCCGATGCGGATAGTATCTGTATTGTCGTTGCCATTTGCATCTTTCCTGTATAAAAGAAACGAAGGTTTTATTTCTGCAGAGTGACTATGTATATTGTTTGAATATAATTATTCATTACTATGAAATTAAGTATGATAAGAGGATTTCATGTCTACAGTCGGATATATTCGAGTCAGTACCGATAAACAGGATCTAGAAAAGCAGCGGCATCTCCTCTTGGAATTTGCCAACGCACAGAAACTGTTCATCGATGAGTTTATTGAAGTTGAAATGAGTTCACGGCGGGATACAAAAGATCGACGCATCGAAGAACTTCAGGCAATACTGAAATCCGGTGACACCTTGATTGTGGCGGAGCTGTCACGGCTCGGGCGGAATATGTTAGATACACTGAATCTGATTCATACCCTTTCAGAAAGGGGAATTACAATTCTTTTTGTGCGTCAGCCGGAACTTTCCACAAAAGGACCGCAGGAAAAACTACTACTCGCGATCTACTCATACTTTGCAGAGACTGAGAGGGAGTTCATATCGGTTCGTACCAAGCAGGGACTCGAAGCGGCGAAGGCGAAAGGTGTTCGTTTGGGGAGACCAAAGGGAAGCAAGAACATGAAAAGTCGGCGGCTTGATCCATATCGAGATCAGATCAAACAATACCTCTCCCAAGGAGTGACAATTCGGGCGATTTCAAAAATCATCGCTCCGGTGATGTCTGAGCCCGTTGGGTACAATTCCTTCCTCTTTTATATCAAGAATGATTCAGAGCTGAAAAAGGCACTTCAGGCAAAGTCGAGTTCGTGAGTGTTAACTTTGTCCTGTTTGTTGAGTTGACCCCTCGTTTCTAAAATATCCTTCGCGAATCTCCCTCGCCTCACAATTTCACCTTGCTATTTATACTGTACGCTTGTATGGTCATTGTTTCGCAAGGGGCTGTCATCATGGAAATGCCAACCGACCGAATCTACCATCCTCGAAACCCAGAACGATCTCCATTTTTCAAGGTTGTTGACCGCTATTTTGACCAGTTCGAACGGATCTACCCGCAGAAGTACGAAAAGGACTTCGGCTTCTGGCGGCCGGTGATTCACGATTCTGTGGAAAAGTTCCGCAAGTGTGGCGATCTGAAGCAGGGATTCGCGAGGATCAAGTGCGACGACTGCGGACACGAACTGTTCGTTCCGTTTTCCTGCCATCAGCGATGCAGTTGCCCGACATGCCACCAGAAACGATCGCTTCTTTTGTCGGTTCATCTCACCGATGATGTTCTTGCGGAAGTTCCTCATCGCCAGTTTGTGTTTACAATTCCCAAACGGCTTCGGCTCTACTTTCGTTACAACCGCGAACTTCTCGGCGAACTCGTTCACGCGGCGTGGGAAACGGTGAGTGAGATCTACTCCGAAGAGGTTGCAGTCGGCGAAGTTTTCCCCGCAATGATCGCCGGAATCCAGACGTTCGGTGATTTGATCAACTGGCATCCGCACATTCACGCGATTGTTCCCGAAGGAGTCTTTCTCTCCTCGGGAACCTTCTGCCCAATCGACACCGTCACCGACGAGATGTTTTGTAATCGTTGGCAGGAGAAGGTGTTTCGTTTTCTCAAGAAGGCGGGACTGATAGACGACGTGGTTATTGATTCTATGAAGTCGTGGAAATTCTCCGGATTTTCCGTGAATCGTGATGTTCGAATCGAAGCGGGTGACAAGACCGGAATGATGCGGTTGATCCAGTATATTTCCCGTTGTCCTTTTTCTTTGGAACGGATGATTTCGGTTACGCCAGAAGGAAAGGTTTTGTATCGAGCCGGAAAGGGGAAGTGCTACGCGTTCCCGAAACAGGCTGATCCGAAACTAA
>JAIFMU010000110.1 GCA_020048285.1 bacterium
AGTTTGATTTTCGTGCTGCTCATCGTGAGAATGATTGAGCGTATCCTTGGTCGTTGCAAAAAGATCGGCTGTTTTTGGGGTGATTCCGAGATAGTCGAGTGTTACCACTTTACCGCGATATCGTTCAACTCCCTTTTCACCGAACTCGAGAGTAATTCGTTCTTCGTTGGCAATTCCCGCCACGTAAGGAAAACTTCTATCAACAGAAATTTCAAAGGGGATTTGACCTTCGAAACCGGCCAGAGCAGCGGTGTCGCGCTCTTCCACCATGAACGGAACACCCGCCACGGAGATGACCTGCCCCAAACCGATCTGATCGTACTGAAGTTGTTCATCGGGAAGTTCGTCGCGGCGAAAAATTGAAATTTCACGTTCGTCTTCGGCAATCCACAGTACTTTTCCTTCTGCGGTTATTCCACACCACTCATCCCAATAGCCTGTGGAGTAGCGATAGCGAATATGGCCGCGAATTTCAAATCCGTGTCCTTGAACTGATCCCGGTTGACCGATAAAAAAAGGTGTGTTTGTTTTTGAAGGAATTGCCACGGATCCGATGAGCGAAGCGCGATTATCCTTAAAGGTATAGGCGCTGTCGCAGTAGCCGCAGTGAACGAGAATCGCCGCAGGAGATACGGGATTTGTGGCGCCACAATGAGGACAAATTGATTCTCTGTCGGTACTCATGAAACTCCCTGATGAATCGCTGTTTTAATGAAAATAGGTATCGACATAAAACTATGACAAACGATTTTTAAAATCTTCGTAGTGAAACTCCCTGAGGAGCTCCGCTGTTGAACCGTCGATCGCATAGATCGAAGGGTGATCCAACCCATTGAACATGGTCGTTTTAACCATGGAATACCCTGCCATATCTCCAAAAATGATGTGATCTCCCACGGCGAGTGGTTTTTCGAACGAGTATCGTCCGACAGAATCACCGGCGAGACAACTCTTTCCGGTGAGATGATATTGATATCCCGATTCGGTACTGTTGAACACGATTGGCCGGTAGCCGAAAGCCAAAATGTCCGGAAGGTGAGCGGCGGCGGAAATATCGAGAATGGCGATTTGTTCGCCGTTTTCAAAGATGTCCAGCACTGAAGCGATTAAAATGCCGCAGTGATGCGAAACCGCTTCGCCCGGTTCGAGATAGATTTTTATGTGAGAATAGGCGTGAGAAAAACGGTTCAGCACGCGGATAAACTGTTCGCGATCGAAATCGTCCGAGGTAATTCTTGCTCCTCCGCCGAAATTGATCCATTCGAGCTGATTGAACCAGTGATTAAACTGGCTTTCAAATGCCAAAAGAAGTTGTTCGAACTGTTCCGCCGAACCGCCGCAGAGCCCGTGTAAATGAAATCCTTTCACACCGGCGGGGAGTGGTTGCGGCAATCTGTTTGCTGTGACGCCAAAACGAGAACCGGTTCCGCAGGGATCAAAAGCGTCGTGATCCACCAGTGAACAGTTAGGATTTACTCGTAAACCAATCGAACAATCGGCGTTTTGCCACAATTGTTCGAATCGATAGAGTTGTGTCAACGAATTAAACACCACCGCGTCAGAAAGTTCGAGCACTTCCTGAACTTCCGATTCAGAATAGGCCGGTGAATAGGTATGCACTTCGCCGGGGAAATGCTCTTTCCCCAGCCGTGCTTCACTGCGCGAACTAGCGGCGGTTCCGGCGAGATATGGCGAAAGTTCAGGGTAGAGTTTCCATAGCGAAAATGCTTTTTGCGCTAAAAGAATAGAACAGCCGGTTCTCCTTTGAATCTCACGAAGTATGGCGGTGTTTTTTGCAATTGCGCAAATGCCAAGGCAAAATGATGGTGAAGGAATTGAATCGCAGGAGGAAATCCAGTGGTACGGTGATTGGAAATCGGTGGTCACATTATCCTCATCTGAACAGGGCTTTGAGCGTAAAATATAGTTTTCATCCCCTTTAAAATTGATTGTTACTCTAAAATAAGGAGGATCAATAGGTAAAAATGGTACTCTTCAGTAAATAATCAGTTCCATTTTGCCTCTATTGATTGTATATTTTCTCGTAAACAAATTATTCCATTGAGGAGATTCCCATGAAAAAAATTATTCTCGGCCTCGCCGCTGTAGCTCTTACCTCGCTTCTTTCCAGCTGCCTTCAGAATATTAAAGACAATAAGCTGATCGTGGAGAATAAAAGTGTGCACGATATTCGTATTGATTTGCGAGCAGAAGGAAAAGAAGTTGCGCCCAATACTTCTGTTACAATAAATGACATTGAAACAAATAAATGGCCTATGCGTTTGACTGTTACAGCTAACCGGACTAACGAAGTAATTGCAATTGCGAACAATGCGGCTGATTTGGATTTTTCTTCTAGAGGAACCACTATTCGCGTATTAGTTACAGAAACATCCGTGCCCAATGTACAGGAAAAAACAACAGTAGGTGCTGACAGTGTTAAGATTACCACCTACGATACAACTTGGTCCGTCCAAGTCTCGGCCAACCAATCTTCCGGTTGGACTGATTAATATATTATCGATATATATGATACAAAGGCTGGTCGAACTGTTCGATCAGCCTTTTTTGTTCTCTGTGTGAAAAAATTCGCCGTGTCAGGTTGCGAAACTTTTGTAAACAAGGATTTCACGCCGTGTCAGGTTAGGGATTTGGCACTGAAAATTGTCTCGTGTCGACTTGTCACACTGCCGGACAATGCTCTCTTTACGAAATTCAAACGCCGGGGCTTTTTATTTGGAATTATTTTGGATGTTCTTCAAAATGAAGGAGTACCAATGAACGATCTCATTCGATTTTTCCTATTTAAACGGCGTTTGAAACGATCGATGGAACAGACCCATCAACTTCCCGATCCCTGGTCTGCGGGATTTCAGCGCGATCTCTTGCACCGCATCGTGGATTCTACTATTGCCGATGTTGATTCTATTCTCGAAATTGGTTCTGGCGATGGCGTGGTATCTGAAAAACTTTTGGAAAAGTGTCAACGCTTAACCTGTGTGGAACTTTCCACGCGGGCGATCAAGAAGGCCAAACAGAATCTCGGGGCAGAAGCTGAAAGAATCCAATTTATCTCCAAAGATATCTACGACGTTTCGCTCCGGCCTTACAGCGCGGTAGTACTCAGTTTTATGCTGGAGTATCTCGGCATGAATCAATTTTCAAAACGATTTGTTTGGCTCATGCTGGACATTTGTCGCCACACCAATCAGATTGTTATAATTCAGCCGATCCACCAAGAGATCGATATGAAACGAATCGAAACAGTGGCGGTGATTCTCTATAAAAATGGATTTGAACTGCTCACTTCGCAGATAGAAAAAGAGTCCACGCCACATCTCTACGTGGGTTCGTTTGCCAAATCAAACAAGAATCTTCAAAAGTAACCACAATCGTAGGAGAGTGCAATGTTTACAGCTTCACTACTCAATCCCCGCGGTCGAATTGGCGGAACCGTCACTGCGGAGCCCGAAGGATTTGTTTTTTTGAGTACCGATAGTAAGAGTACCACTTTTTTGTATGGTGAATGCTCCGTTGAATTTGGCGGAACGGGAAATCGATTCATCTATCTCACAAACGGTTCCGAGCAAACGCTTGTGGTAGAAGATCCGGCAGTTCTGAAAGAGTCGAATGTGCAATACTCGCGACTGGCTGAGAAGATTGCCGCAATCACTTCAAAGGGAAATCGCCGCACCGTTGGACGATGGATATTATCGATCGTGGCTCTGGTAATCGTGGGATTTGCCGTGGTTTTGGCACTTAAGTCGGCGCGATCGGCGATTCCACTCAAGATTCCCCGTTCGGTCGATTTTTCACTAGGCGATAAATTACTTCCCTTGGTTATGAACGGCGCAAAACCTCTTGAGGACAGTTTGTCTAGCGCAGTTCTTTCCGAAATCAAAGGGAAACTTGTTTCAGCAAATAAACTCGATTCGTTTCCATTCAAACTCACTTTGGTGAATAACGATTTGCCCAATGCCTTTGCCCTTCCTTCGGGAGATATCGTGATTCACAGTGGACTTGTCACCGAAGCGGCCAGTGTGGATGAGTTGGCGGGAGTGATCGCTCACGAGATGGGGCATATCACGGCTCGCCACCATCTTCGTGGAGCCATAGATCGCATCGGATTGTTGTTGGTGGTTCGTGTTCTTGTCGGACTTGATGCTCCGGCAGAATTTTTGAAAACCACCAAAGACCTATCGCTTTTGCAATACAGCCGCGAATTTGAAAACGAATCGGATTCATTGGCGGTGACCTATATGAAAAATGCGGGATTTTCCCCGGATCAGTTTGCGGGATTTTTTACGCGGTTGCACAAAGATCAAAAAATCGCCCTGCCTGAATTTTTCAGCACTCACCCCGATCCGGCAGAACGGTCGAATCGTGTGAAGAAACTGGGAGGAAAACCGATTCCTTCTTGCAAAACCTTTTCCGTATCGTATACTACTTATCGAAATCACTTGAAATCAATACTTTCAAAGGAGAAAGAACGATGAAATGGTCTATCGAAGGTGCTCCCGCGTTCGCTCATATTCAAATGGAGCTTGAACCGGGGGAATCTATTGTTACCGAATCGGGCGCCATGGCGAGCATGAGTGCCGAGTTGGATATGAAAGCAGAGATGAACGGCAATCTGTTCAGCGCTCTTGCTAAGAAATTTCTCGGCGGAGAGAGTTTTTTCATCTCCACCTTTGCCAACAACAGTGGATCAGCAAAAAAACTGACCATTACTCAAGGAACTCCCGGCGATATTCGCGCTGTGGAGCTCAAGGATAGTTCGATTTGCCTTCAACCGGGGGCGTATATCGCCTGTACATCGGGAATCAAACTGCGTACGCGCTTTGCGGGGATCGGTTCGTTGATCGCTCGTGAAGGACTCTTTCGCCTCGAAGCGGAAGGAACGGGTACACTTTGGTTCGGTGCCTATGGCGGCCTCATTGAGAAAGAGGTGAAAGGTTCGTACATTGTCGATACGGCTCATCTTGTTTCGTACGACCGCAATCTCAAACTGAAAACGCAACTATCCGGCGATCTCATTTCAAGCCTCACCAGCGGCGAAGGATTTGTTACGCGCATCGAAGGAAACGGAAAAATCATTCTTCAAACTCGTTCAATGCACGGCCTCACCGGCTGGATTAATCGGTATATTTAAGGAGCACGGATGAATACTGTTATAGAGATGGGCCCGGGAAGTGCAATTGCAAAAGTTGCCCTCGCGCCCAATGAAACGTTCACCGCTGAAGGTGGATCTATGGTTGCCATGAACGGCGACGTGACAATTGAAACCACCACCCACAAAAAGGGAAAAGGGTCAATTGCTCAGGGATTGAAACGGATGTTTTCCGGCGAAGGATTCTTTATGAACCATTTCACCGCCTCTTCTAATGGCGGTCAAGTGATTCTATCGAGTACACTTCCTGGCGACATGATGGTGAAACAGATGAACAACGAAAAAATTGTTGTTCAGGGCGGATCATATGTGGCATCCTCTACGGGAATCGATATCGATTTCGAATGGCAGGGGTTCAAATCTGTTTTTTCTGGCGAATCGATTTTCTGGCTTGGCGTTCGCGGAACTGGTTCGGTGGTTCTCAACTCATTTGGTGCGATTTATCCCGTAGAAGTCGATGGCGAATACGTGGTCGATACCGGTCATATCGTTGCCTTTACTGAAAACTTGCTGTTCTCTATTTCAAAAGCGGGAAAAAGTATCGTCTCATCGTTTCTCGGTGGCGAAGGTCTCGTGTGTAAGTTCAAGGGAACGGGAACTGTTTGGTGTCAATCGCACAATCCACAGGGCTTTGGTAAAGCAATTGGCCCTAAATTGAAACCGCGAGGATAATCTATGAAATTTGAATTCTCTCTCGATAAAAAACCGGATTACGGATTTATTACCGTAACGATTCCGGCAGGAAAAACGATTAAAGTTGAAGCATCTGCAATGGCTTCTATGGATAGCAATATCACTATGAAAACGAAAATGAAAGGCGGACTTGGCCGTCTTCTCACCGGTGAATCGCTCTTTCTCAATGAATTTACCGCGGAACGGGCTCCGGGCGAAATTTGTCTAGCTCCGGCAAGTCCCGGCGATGTAGATCATCTCTATCTCGAAAATCAAACCGTTTATATGCAGAACTCTGCCTTTGTCGCTTCGGCTATGGAAATTGAAACCGCGACAAAATGGCAGGGATTGACCAAAGGGTTCTTTTCTGGGGAAAAACTTTTCCTGATTAAATGTTCGGGAACGGGTGACCTCTGGTTCAACAGTTACGGCGGGATTTTTTCAATCGATGTCGATGGTGATTACGTGGTTGACACGGGCCATATCGTGGCGTTCACCGAAGGCTTAGAGTATCGCGTTAGCAAAGTAGGCGGGTACAAATCGCTCTTCCTTTCCGGTGAAGGATTTGTATGTCGATTCTCGGGAACGGGAAAAGTGTGGATCCAGACGCGAAAAGTAGCTCCGCTCGTGTCGTGGGTCTGGCCGTTCAGACCGCAGAAAAGCAACTGATTTTAGAACAATTGCAGACCGGATGAGTAAAAACATCCGGTTTTTATTTTTTAGAGAATTATTCATGAATTAGGCCCGTCGGTAACGTATACTTACGAAAAAGGTACTTTCAAAAAGAGTGAGAGCAGTGCTGTCAAAAACATTTCGCTATCGAGTTGATTTTTTTGTACTTTTGTTTTTCACGTTCGCCGCTGCAATCATTGGCGACAACGCCACCGAAGCTCTAATTCTCTCACAATACACATCCGCCCAAATTTCTAAAATGTTCTCGGTCAACGCGATTATTCTTTTCCTCTTTTCTCTTTTTTCACTGGGAATTGTGGATCGTTTCAACCGCGCAAAGCTATTTCAAGCATTTTTGGTGCTCTATGGAGTGGTAATTGTTCTCGCGTGGTACGCTGCTCTTCACAAAATTGGCTGGATCTACCTTCCTCTTTTTTCAATAGCCTACAGCGGGAAAATATTCTCCTTTTTCTTTGTGTGGACCATGGCGAACGACGTCACCGATGCGCGTCAGGGGTTGCGGGATTTTCCCATTATCGCTTCTGGGGGAACACTGGGCGCGATCATTACCACCTTTGCCATTCCATCGATTGTATCCGCTGTTTCAACTTCGCAGTTACTTTTGATTTGGCTCGTTCCCTTGGTGATCGCGTTCTTTTTAGCGGGATCAATTCGCAAGCGCTATGCCCCAAGTTTTTTGCGCCGCCACGAAGGGAAACGAAGTATTGCTGTGTCGCCGGTTGCGCTGGTGGGTAATCTGAAAATTCTTGTCAAAGAGCCGCTGCTTCGCGGAATGGCAATCACGTACTTCCTGATCTTTTTCCTCCTGTTTAATCAGCAATATCTCTTTTACTCAGTGGTAAAAGAAAAGCTGTGGGAAGCGGATGACATTTCGCGATTCCTTGGCTATTTTACCGGTATTTCCATGAGTGTCACCTTTTTGATTCAACTCTTGGTGGCAGCACCGATAACGCGTAAGCTCGGAGTGATCAGAACACTCTATCTTCTTCCCGCGGCAATGACAGTTGCCTTTGTGGCTATTTTTATCGGCGGAACTTCGTGGAGTAGCATTTTTTTCTACGTGGTGATTTCCGGTGTCATTTTACGAATCGCCTTTTTCGACTCTTTCTTTTCACCCAGTTATCAAAATTTCTTTTCATCGCTGCCGGCCCATCTTCGCGGGAACAGCAAGCTCGCCATTGATGGCGTGGTAAAGCCTGTGGCGATGATCGGTTCAACGTTGTGGATTGCCTTTGTACCTCAGACGCCTGTATCTCGATTCATCTTGAGTATCGCCGCGGTTGTTTCGCTGGTCACAATGATTCGACTGAAAAAACGGTACATTTCAACCTTGGTGAACTACCTTTCAGGGTATCGCAATAACTCCGCTCTTTCGATTTCGCAGGAAGCTCACCTGTTCAACACGCGCGAAGGTTTGGCGCAGTTGGAAAAAGTGTTGCGCGAAGGAATATATGAAATTCAACGATTTGCCGTGGATCTCTGCGTCACCATTGATTCACAGAAAAGTATTGCTCTTTTGACCGACGGATTTTACGAGCGAAGTGGTGAAATTCAGGCACATATCACGACTGTGATCGCAAACAGTGTACAGCCGGAAGTGGTTCCATTTCTCTACGATGTGCTTAGTTTAACCCCTTATCCTCGCGTGGTGGCCAATACGATTTGGTCGCTGGGAGAGTTAGGTCACGCCGATTCGAAACGATTTATACCTTTCCTGAAAAGCGAAACGCCTCGTATTCGCGGCAATGCCATTGTCGTCATGGCGAAACGGGGAGATTTATCTCTTGAAGAACAGGAACTGTTGCTTCGGGCTATGCTCTGCCACCCCAATGAAAATATTCGCGCCGCCGGACTTTGGGCATCCTCGCAAGTGGAAGTGACCCGCGAATTGCGAACGGATCTGCTCGACTTTTGGAAAAGTGATTACCGCAAAATTATTCACAATATTTTCCTGTGGCGTCAGTATCTTGCGGCGATAAATGCCATGGGCGATAAAATGATGTTGGAAAAGCTATCGCGCTATTTCGATGAGCTGGACGAACTAAAACAGCAGGTTTTTCTCGAAGGATTGATCCTTTTTGGTCAGCGTCACGGTATTGAATCACTGGTGTTTTTGGAAAACAATGTTCGCGGTTCAGTGCAAGGCGTAGTTGTAGAAGCGATTGCTGACAGCGAAACGCACATGTCTCCCGATCAGATCGAACGGGTATCGCTCTTTGCTGAAAAAGAGTATGAAAATGCCGTTTTAGCTTACGATATGGTAACAACCCTGTCGGCAGAAACAGATTCTGCCTATGTTCTTTTGCGGGAAACACTGATCGAACAGGAGTTGTATCTTCACGTGAGAAATCTCTTTAATTCGGCATTGCTCCTTGATCGAAGCGGAAAACTTCTCGCGGTGAGATCGCATTTTATGCGTCACAATGGAACCATACTTCCTCAGGTTGCGGAGATTTTCGATACGATTCGCAGCAATCGCGTCAATCAGTTACTTGTTTCGTATAGTGAAATCGACCGCGCGTCACGACCGCGTCTTTCCCGATCGATGGTTCTGAGAAAAAGCCGTGAATCAGGGGCAAAGTTAGTGCGTGAGATCGTCGAATATATTCAGAATAGAGGCACTGCATGAGCGATACTAATCCATTGCGACATATCGAAAATATTGTTCTTTTGCGTAATACCCCGATTTTCGGTGGATTAGCACCGTCACA
The DNA here is from genome assembly GCA_020048285.1 of bacterium. Lineage (GTDB taxonomy): Bacteria > Fibrobacterota > Chitinivibrionia > Chitinivibrionales > Chitinivibrionaceae > JAIFMU01. Next base: position 9,247 of record JAIFMU010000110.1, read on the forward strand.
ACTTCAGCGGATGGCCATGTCACTACGCGAACATCGTTACGACAAAGGAAACGTTGTTCACGACAAAGGTCATGTGGTAACGGCTTTGATGGTTTTGAAAGAGGGTGTCTGCCGTATGGGATCGGTGGAATATCGCGAAGGGGATGTGATTCGCCCATCTGCGGTGTTCGTTTCAAATTGCGCTTTGAAAGAACCGCTTGTGGTGGTTGAAGAGTGTACGATTGTATCAATAGATCAGTCTGAACTCTATGAAAATCTCCGGAATAATCCCAGCACTGCTCTTCGCTTGATCGAATGGTTCGCAGAACAAGTTGAAGGCGATTCGGCTCACTCTTGAAAAAAGGGATGGCGTGCTTCTGATTTCGGGAATTGTTTCACCCTTGGGGGAGACTTTTTGGCGATGTTCCCTTTAACTGTGGGATTGTTGTACATGGGAGTCATCGTCGTGCCTTCGGCGACTTCTCTCCCCTGGCCGGGAGAGAAGCAGAGGGGCCTTAAGAGCCGCGTGAACAGTTCTGATTGTTTGAACCGGCGA
>JAIFMU010000128.1 GCA_020048285.1 bacterium
GATAATCACCACCCTTTCAAAAAGTGGCGATACTGTGCAGAAAAATGAAATCACCGTGAAAGTGGGAATCAAAAGTTCCCGCGAGTAAAAAAGAATTGAGCAGAAATGCAAAAGGGGCAGGAATACAAATCCTGCCCCTTTTTATTGAACAAATCACCGTGAACGACTCTTATTCCACTTCGATCAATCCGCCGCCGACCACGCGATCACCGCAATAGATCACGCCTGACTGCCCCGCCGAAATCCCGAACTGTGGATCGGCGAACGTGACCGCCAACATATCTCCGTCGCGAACAACTTCACACGGTGTTGGACTCATGGTAGAACGAATCTTAATCGAAAGTTCGCCTTCGAGCGGTTCAAGTTGATTGAATCCGCTAATCTTAATCGTTTTCATGGAGAGATATTCGCGGTCGCCAATTGTTACAAGAGCGTTGGGAACATCAATATTGATAACGTACTGAGGTTTCCCTACTGCCACGCCGAGCCCTTTTCTCTGCCCCACTGTGTATCCTTCGACACCGTTGTGCGTTCCCAATATTTTCCCCGATGGATCGACGATATTCCCCGGTTTACGGCGAATTTTATAGGCATCGAGAAGAACGCGGTAATCTCCACCAGGAACAAAGCAGATATCTTGGCTATCTTTTTTCTGAGCCACCGCAAGACCTGCCTCGGCAGCCATTTGACGAAGTGCCGGTTTTTCAAGGTGAGATACCGGAAAGACGATTGAACTTAGATCCTCCTTTTTGATTCCATACAAGAAATAGCTCTGATCTTTATTGCGATCGTCGGCAATCTCCAGATGAAAACCAGTTTCGTCTTCGGTGATTTTTGCGTAGTGACCGGTGGCAATTTTGTCAAATCCAAGCTCGCGGGTTTTTTGCAGGAGTCCGGTAAACTTGAGATAGGTATTACAGCGAACACAAGGGTTTGGCGTGCGCCCCTTAGTGTACTCTTCGACGAAATTATCGACGATATACTTTTTCATCTCTTCCGCGTGATCCAGCACGTAGTGTTTTATTCCCAATAGATTACAAACGCGACGAGCATCGGCGATCGACCGGGGATCACAGCACTGGCGAGCGTTCGCCTCACCATCGAACTCAATTCCAAAACACATGGTGATACCAACAATGTCGTGATCGGCCTGTTTTAAAAGAAGTGCCGCTGCGGAGGAGTCAACGCCGCCGCTCATGGCAACAACGATTTTCTGTTTTTCAAAAGACATAGGAGTTTCCCTTCGGGGAATTTTGTTGTTCTACCCTGCGATTCAAAGTCGCAGGCTGAATTTGTGAAGAGATTTTGAAGAGTCGAAAGATACATTGCGGATCACTGATAACAAATCATAGTTCTATGCTTAAAACAGTAAGAGTGATCACCACGATTATCCTCAATCATCATACCCGCAAATCACGACAATATCACATTACTTGATAATCGTACTATAATCCCTATTAAATCAGCGAAATAACACCCAACAATAAAAACTATTTTTTTGTTGAAATCATTTTTTCTTCATTGTAAACTATGCCCGTCTGAGTGAAATGCGCGTTGCAATCACAGTGCAGACAACAACAATTTTTTTTAGAGGAGTTTCCATGCGCAAAAGTATTCTTGCAGCATCAATCGCAGTAGCAGTTATGGCTACATCAGCATCAGCAGCAAATGTAGGGTTGGACATCAAGGGTGGTATTAACCTTGCAAACATCAAAGTAAAAGAAGAAGCAGAAGGCCAAAAGTCTCGTCTTGCATTTACCGGTGGTGTAGCACTTCCTATTGGTATCGGCAAAATGTTCGCAATTCAGCCTGAAATTCTTATCACAGGTAAAGGGATGAAAGCCGAGTTTGAAGGCACTACAACTACTGTAAAAACAAGTCACCTTGATATTCCAGTACTGTTCAAGCTCAATATCCCTGCAGGTGAAAAAATCACTCCAAACGTGTATGTTGGTCCAACTACCAGTTTCCTCCTTGGCGCAAAGATGAAAATCAAAGGCGATGGAATCGATACAACAATCACCGAGGTTGAAACACTGGATGATGAAGGCAATGAAGTAAAAGAGAGCCTCAAAGATCAAATGCAGAATCTTGACTTTGGTCTCGCTTTCGGTGGTGGAGTAAACATCAAAGCTGGCGAAAAAGGTCATGTAATCACAGATCTTCGTTATACTCTCGGTCTTCGTGATATTAATGTATACCCTGAAGGATATACACCAACAGATGATGACAAAGCAAAAAATGGTGGATTCAGCGTAATGCTCGGTTACGGATTTAAATTCTAATCAGTATTTAGCGATCTTTTGTTACAAAACAAGGGCGGAACATTTTTGTGTTCCGCCCTTTTCATATTGTAGTGTGATTCAGATTCAACAACACTTCTTAATTTCAATCCCCAGATCCTTCAACATCTGAATATCCGATGCGGTGTCTCTTCCGGCCACCGTGAGATATTCACCGATCATCATTCCCGTTGCGCCGGCGGCAAAAATCATACTTTGCATATCGCGAAGATGCAAACGTCCCGCGGCGATTTTAATTTCTGCGCGAGGATTCACGAATCGGAACATTACAATCGACAGAAGAATTTCCACGGGAGTCATGATCGGCATATTCTCCATGCGCGTCCCTTTTACGGGAACGAGGAAGTTCATCGGAATTGCATCGACCTGTTCATCATAGAGAATTTTTGCGAATTCATACCGCTGTTCCAGCGATTCGCCCATGCCGAGAATACCACCACTACAGATTGACAGCCCTGCTTTTTTCACCTGACGAACCATGGCGATTCGTTCTTCGTATTGGTGCGTTGTACAGATATTGGGGAAAAAACTCCGCGCTGTCTCAAGGTTGTGATGGAACCGGCTCATGCCCGCATCGATCAATTTCTGAAGATCCGCTTCGCTCAAGAGCCCCAGCGAAGCACACCATTCGGTATCATTTTTTTTACCCGAACGAATGGCATCGCAGAGTGAATCGATATCCGCGCCAGTAAGCCCTTCGCCGGCAGTTACCACACCGAATCGATCAATGGGAAATGCTGAAGCTTCGCTGTAGGTGGCGACAATTTTATCTGTTGCCTGCATTCCATAGACACCGGTGGTGGTGGTGTGGTGAGCTGACTGAGCGCAAAAGGCGCAGTCCTCAGAACAGGCGCCACTTCGCGCATTCATAATCGAACAGAAATGAACCGACTCGCCGAACCATTTCAGTTTCATTCGCGTGGCGAGGCCCATTACAACGGGAAGTTGCTGCGCCGGAAGGTTCAGGATTTCAAGGGCGGTGGATTGTGTCACCGGTTCACCGGTTTCGATGGCTGATTCAAGCTTTGAATAGAGTTGTTCGTACATTAACAATCCTTACACAACGGGTAATTTGACTAACATAGTCGATAAAATAAGATAAAACCCCCGTCGATGCAACGACGGGGGTGAAAATGAGTATACGTGGGGAAATGCTATTTCAGATCAGCATACCGCGAAATGGCCTTGTTCAATTTGGCCATCACCGAATCGGGAAGAGCCCGACTACACCACAAATAGCGGAGGTTTCCTCGAGGGATATCGGGGAAAAGTAACAGTTGAAAATCCGCCAATTTCAGCCCCGCCGACTGAATCATGGTTTCCCGTTCTTCCTGATCAACAACAAGATAATCGACTCTTCCGGCATGCAATTTGAGAAGATTGCTTTCTGAAGTAACGACTGCTCGATCCACTGCATTGATGCGAAGATTCAACAGGGAATCGATATAGTTTCCATAGGAATAGCCATCAATAGCTCCCATTTTCAGAGGACTATCGAGCAGCTGATGAAACGTTTTGAACTCATCAAAGAGCGCACGGCGTTTTTTGGAAACGAGCACAGCTTGCGGTTTATTTTGATAGATCGGTAGCGAAAACTTTCCTATCTGTTCTCGTTCGGGCTTTTTAAACCATCCGATTGAAATATGTGGTGCCAGGTTCTGTTCAAGTTCGTACAGAATCCGTTTTGCCGGAAGTGAAACAAATTTCCCCGTCAACCCGGCGGAGCGAAGAATTGAGCGAGTTCGTTCCAGAAGAAATCCTTTGTGAACACCATTTTCCTGATAATAGTATGGCGGCCGTTCGATATAGCTGACGGTAATCGGTTCAGCAGAAAATGCGGTAAATACAAGAGCACAAAAAAGGGAAAGCTGTTTCATAGAACCTCTTCTACTTTCTCAACCAATCAAGCGGATTTTCCGTGTCGGTTTTATGGCGAATTTCAAAGTGAAGTTGCTGACCTGACATGCCTTCAGAGACACCCACGGTGCCGATGATCATGCCCGAAGTCACGGCTAATCCTTTGGTGCAGTTCGACGATCCGAGATGCGCGTAGATCGTCATAAACCCTTCGGTATGACTCACGATAACCACTTTCCCATAACCGGGAAGTTTCCCCGTGTACTCCACAACCCCCGCCGCGACCGCTCGGACTGCGACACCCGCCGCGGCGGCAATGCCGATTCCCTTGTTAGTAATCACAGTTCCGTAAACGGGATGGGTCTGTTTTCCATAGGAAGAGATCACTTTCCCCGCAATGGGCCACGGCAAGGTACCCTTGAATCGCGCGAAACCGGTTCCCGTGGGCTTTGATATAGGCGCAGCAGACGGATTTACGGCATCGCGCTGACGAATCAGATCATCGACCAACGCATTGAGTTTTCTCTGGGAAACCCGCAACTCTTCGAGCTCGACGAGCCACTCCGATTTTTCAGAACGAATAGAAGCAACAAGGTGTTCGCGCTCTACTTTTTGCTTTTCAAGCTGGAGTGATTCCCGTTCCTTCGCCCGCTTGAGATCGAGAGAGTGCTGACGCTGCACCGTAAGAAGTTGAAGCTTCGCGGTGCGTTTCTGTTTTTCTTCCCCGATCTGCCCAAGAATTTTCTGGTCGTACCGATTCAGATCGGCGGCGAACTTGATCCTTCGCAGAAGTTCCGTCGGTGAAGACGATCCCAGCAAGAGCGCGGGCAGGGTGATTGTTCCTGTCTTATAGATCTGGCGCAACCGCTGTTCCATGATCGCTTGCCGCGCTTGAAGTTCTGTACCGGCAGAATCAGCGGAGAGTTTTGCTTGATTAATATCTTTTTCAACCTGAACAGCCTGAGCAGAGAGTTCTGACAAAAGGCGTTTGGCAAGAACGGCATTGGCATCCATCTCTTCCAACTGGCGAAGCGTGCTCGTTTCATCTTCGCGCAATTTCCGCAAGCGCTTTTCGCCCTGTGCAATGAGTTGTTTAATCGAATCGGCGCGATCGGTGTGTTGAGTGATCTTTTTCTGATAGGATTTGACCGATTGGGCCTTTCCCTGAGCGGCGATCGACGCGGGAGTGAACAGCAAGGCGAGAACGAACACTGTTCGTTTTACCCGTTTCACCGTATAGATCGCACAAGCAGTTTTCACTCTGTTCTCTTTCTTTGTATCTCACATTCCTCTAGCGGAGAAGCCACCGGACCACTTGGTAGAGAGGAAGCTGACAGCACAGCGGTTGTGTAAAAATGGTACATCTCATAGGGACAAAAAAAAGGTGTAGCGGCTCCCCGCGGTCGCACTGTTTTCATGGTTTCAGGGCGAGCGCAACTCGCCACTTCAAAATCCCCAAAACTCGTTCACATCCACAGAGGAGCATCACCACAAAATCTACCCCAGAATTGCTTTCGCCTTGGCAATCTGATTCGCCACCGAAGTCGGCCCTGTTCCGCCGGGGATATCGCGACCGTTGAGTGCGGTGTTCCAGTCAAAGAGCGACTGCACATCTTCGTCGAACAGTTCAGAAAATCCTTTCAGATCGGCCGTGCTCATTTTGTTGAGCGCAATCCCATTTTTGTCACAGTGACCAACAATCGATCCGATCACGTGATGAGAATTTCGAAACGGCATACCTTTGCGAACCAAGTAATCCGCAAGGTCAGTTGCCAACAGGAACGGATCGAGCGCCGCGGCAATTCGATCTTTGTTAATTTTGAGCGTTTTGAGAACTTCCGTGAACACCGCCATGATCAGTTTCACTTGATTTACCGAATCGATAAAGGGCTCTTTATCTTCTTGAAGATCTTTGAAATAGGAAAGTCCCACACCCTTGAGAGTCGTGGCAAAACGGCTGTAGTTTCCGACCAAACGCCCCGATTTTCCACGGATCAGTTCCAGTGAATCGGGATTCTTTTTCTGAGGCATCATGGATGATCCCGTCGACCACGCGTCCGACAACGTGACGTAGCCAAATTCGCGGGTTGACCACACGATGAGGTCTTCGGCATAGCGACTCATGGAAAGCCCCGTCGCCGCCAGAGCGTTCAGTGATTCGAGCACGAAATCGCGCGCCGCCACGCCATCGATTGAGTTATCCGTGATCGCCGAAAATCCGAGCGCGGTTCGCAGAAGTTCACGGTCAACGGCAAATCCAGAACCGGCAATCGCGCCGGAACCGAGAGGCATGATGTCCGCATTTTTCGCCGCATTGGTGATTCGCGCGTAGTCGCGTTCCAAAAGATAAAAAAACGAAAGCCAGTAGTGAGCGAGCGATACCGGCTGAGCCTGCTGGTAGTGCGTATACCCCGGAACGATTATGTCGCGGTCAGTTTCAGCGCGGAACAGGAGCGCTTTTTGCAGTTCCCGCAGTGAAGCCGCCGCTTCGCCAAGACGATTTTTTACAAAGAGATGGAAATCGGTGGCAACCTGGTCGTTTCTCGACCGGCCCGTGTGCAGTTTTGCCGCCGCATCGCCGATTTCAAGACCGAGCAGACGTTCCACCGCCATGTGAATATCTTCGTCAGAGGGAAGAAACTCCAGTGTGCCCGCGAAATATTTTTCAAGAATTGAATCAAGGCCACGATGAATCGATTCGCGCTCTTCGGAAGTAAGAACACCCTGTTTTTCCAACGCACTTGACCACGCCTTTGAACCGAGAACATCTTCGACGATGAACGCTTTGTCCGTGTTCAGCGAACTGTTGAACTCATCCATCAACGCCGACGTTCCCTCTTCGAACCGGCCATCCCACATCTTATTCTTTGCTTGACTCATTCTTTCCTCCACAGTAATTCTATGAATCCAAAATATATCAGGCCAGCGCGTTCGGTTTTGCAGGCATCAGATCGATCCCTCTACCCCACTCCCTTTTCCACCCCACAGAAGTTAGAGCTGTCTAAACAAGCACTAAGCCAATGATAAAAAATGCTATACAACGATTATTTTTG
>JAIFMU010000066.1 GCA_020048285.1 bacterium
CTCCAGCAAGGATCGCTAACTATTTCAAACACGAAAAGATTCTGTATGCGGGGGTATAAAACATGTCATATTTGCCCCGCGAAGCAATATTATAGTGATCGGACGGCGATTTTAGTGATCGGACGGTGATTCTAGTTAGCGGACGGTGATTATAGTTAGAGAACGGTGATTCTAGTTAGCGGACGGCGATTATAGTTATCGGACGGCGATTATAGTTATCGGACGGCGATTATAGTTATCGGACGGCGATTCTAGTTAGCTTACGGCGATTTTAGTTATCGGACGGGGATTTAAGTTATCGGACGGCGATTGTTTGTTAAAGGACGAGGATTTGGGGGTGGGAAAGAGAAAGGGAACCCGTTTGAGTTCCCATGAAAAATCAGTTTCTAAAAAACTATTTTACACGCTTATAGGTGAGCGTGTTACCTCTTGCCGAATAGACCAATTCAAGATATTCATCTGTCATACCTACAATTTCCCATTCCATATCATCAGATGCCTGTAATGTACTGTCTTCGTAAACAGTGAATTCAGTCTCATCCCATTCTTCTCCGGCAGCTTGCTCTTTTCGCAAATTCCCTTCAAAAACAAGAAAATTTGTAGAATCATCAATGTGCTGCCATTTGCCTTGAAGTTTTTCAAAGCCGGATGTCGCAATTTCAGGAGTTTTCTCACTTTCCGGTTCCGGCAGAGCAGAAGTTGTATCTGCCACCTGTTCAGAAACAACCGCTGAATCTAAAGGTTGTTCTGTTGTTTCTGAATTTTGTTTTTTCCCACAACTCGAAAAAATTGCAATGAGTGCTGCAATTGCCAATATTTTCATCTTCATACTTAAATCCTTAGTTAAAAGTTATCAAAAAAGGACGAACCGCTCGATTCACCCTCTAAAATATCAACAAACGGGGACAACTCTAGACAAAAATAGGTATTAAACCAAATCTTCATAGAGTGTTTCCGGTGCAATATCCTGTTCATTGGGCCATGTCACCGCACCATACTCAATAAACACCTGATTAAAGTATGAAAGATCATTGAGTTCTCTAAATACGCCACGATTAAGATACGGTTTCATATCAAAAATGCCGGTTTTCCCATCTTCACATTCGACATAAATCTGATGATCTTGTAGAGGGCGAACTACTTTAACATCCCAGTACATAGAACCTCACAGTGGTGCAATTTTATAAGGGGTTTCTTCAGAAACAGCGAGTTCCCAGTCAGCATACAATTCATCGCGGTGAAGTTCGATCCAGGCCTGAACCAGTCGAAGCTGTTTACGGGGAAGTTCGCCAATAAGAATCTCTCCGTTTTCAATATCAATTGATGCCTCAAATTCCGCATACTTTGCATGAATATGTGGAAGATTATGATGCTTGTTGTCAAGCAGATACATTCTGATAATAATTCCGTAGAACATAGAAATCGTCGGCATTTTGTCTCCTTCTATTAAAAAGGCGATCACAAGGATCGCCTCTACAAGATCAAATTCTCTTACGCCTTCACACTGGTGAAGTGAACCTCGAATCGGTCCACATTCGTTTTCACCGGATCCGGGATTTGAGCATCCCAGAGAAGAGAACTGGTCAGCGTCTGCGACTTGATCAGCTCTTCGAACTCACCGAGTGCATCGCGAAGTTCCATATCACAGAACACTTCGAGAGCGATTCGATCTGAAACCGCGTAGTCCGACTCTTTGCGGTGCGTCTGGATACGGTTCACGAATTCACGGGCGTACCCTTCCGCAAGAAGCGACTTGGTGATTTCCGTATTCAGAGCCAGCGTGATTTCGCCATCGGTTTCCACTTCAACACCCTCTTTTTTCTCACGGTAGAGAATGATGTCGTCGAACTTTACGGCATTCCCCATGATTTCACGGGTTTCGCCGTTTTCAAGAGCACGGATATCTTCAGAAGTGAACTGAGCGATAATCGCCGCCGCATCTTTCATCTCTTTGCCGTACACTTTACCGAGCTTTTTGAAATCCGCTTTCGCTGTCACATGAAGAACCGTCTCTTCGTTCTTTTCGAACCGAACCTCTTTGACATTCAGTTCGTCGGTAATCAGATAGGAAAGTTCTTTGATCAGTTCACGCTTGTGATCATCGCGAACGATAATCGTCGCATCCGCCAATGGCTGGCGAGTTTTGATCGTATAGCGTGAACGCAAGAGACGACCAACACCAACTGCTTTACGAATCAGTTCCATACGAACCACCGCGTCTTCGTCGGCAAGTTCCACCTGCCACTGAGGGAAATCACAGAGGTGAACCGATTCAGGAGCTTCTTTATCAACGGAACAAACCAGATTTTTGTACACCGCATCGGTAACAAACGGAAGGAACGGAGCCATCACTTTCGAGAACTGAACCATCAAACGAAGGCGACTGCGACGGATATACCAGTTGGTGAGATTGTCGATAAACTCAACGATCGCCGGCACAACCTTGTAGAGATTGTACTGTTCCATCTCGTCGTTCACCTGTTTTACCGTGTCGTTGAAGAGCGAAATGATCCACTTATCGAGATCGTTGTCGCTGTTCGGAACAGTTACGCCGTTCGGTGTCCAGCCATCTTCGTTGATGTAGGTCACGAGGAACGAGTAGGCGTTCCAGAACGGAATGAGAACCGAACGAGCCATTTCAAGCACGCCCGCTTCGGAGAATCGAAGGTCTTCCGCACGAACCGCCGGCGAATTGATCAGGAACAGACGGATCGCATCGGCACCAATCTTTTCCATTATCTCCTGAGGCGGAGCGTAGTTTTTCAGTCGTTTCGACATCTTGTTGCCGTCTTCGGCGAGAATGATTCCGTTCACCACCACATTTTTGAACGCAGGCTTGTTGAACAACGCCGAAGCCAAAACGGTGAGCGTATAGAACCATCCGCGAGTCTGGTCGATACCTTCAGCGATAAAGTTCGCTGGGAATGTCGCTTCGAATAACTCTTTGTTTTCAAAGGGATAATGGTTCTGAGCGTAGGGCATCGAACCAGATTCAAACCAGCAGTCGAGAACTTCCGGCGTGCGGTTCATTACCTTTTTACATTTCGGACAGAGCAGTTCGAGACGGTTCACCACATGCGGGTGAAGGTCGATATCTGAAATGTCCGTTGATGACGCCCGTTCAGCCCAGATCGGATCAATATTGAACTTTTCGAAAGTCTCTTTCGCACCAGTTTTGATAATATCACGAACCGCCTGTGCCGTTTGAGCATGAACTGCCCGACCAGCGTCAGCGTTTCCGTTGCCCACCAGCGTGTGAAGATCTTCGAGCGAACCGACACATTCGTCATGTCCGCAGTCACATCGCCAGATCGGAATCGGCGTTCCCCAGTAGCGGTTACGAGCGATGTTCCAGTCCGGAGCACCTTCGAGACCTTTTCCAAATCGACCATTTTGAAGGTGATCAGGAACCCAGTGGATCTGCTGGTTGTTTTCGAGCATATTCTTTTTGAGCGGTTCGATTTTCATGAACCATGTATCCATCGCCTTGTAGAGCAGTGGAGTATCACAACGGTAACAGTGAGGATAGCGGTGTTCGATCGTCGCACGATGAACCAGTCGACCTGACTGTTTGATCGCTTCGATAATATCACCGTTCACTTCGTGGATATAGCGACCTTCGAAACCGGTTACTTCGTCAGTGAAATTTCCTTCCGCATCGACAGGGCAAACGATCGGAAGTCCCATGGCTTTACCGACCAGGAAGTCATCTTCACCAAACGCCGGAGCGATATGAACAACCCCGGTACCATCTTCGGTAGAAACATATTCCGCCGTGGTAACTTGGAAAAATTTGTCCGAACGATCAGCGAAGAAATCAAAGAGCGGGGTGTAGCGTTTTCCGGCAAGATCTTTTCCCTTGAACTCTTCCACGATTGTGTAATCTTCGGGATTTTTGTAGTACGCCGACACGCGAGCTTTCGCCATGATGAAAAACTCTTCGCCGTCTTTGATTTTCACATAGTCAATTTCTGCACCGGCCGCAAGAACCACATTGGATGGAAGAGTCCACGGCGTTGTTGTCCAAACGAGAATCGAAGTGTTCGGTTCATCAACGAGAGGCATTTTCACCGTCACCGACACATCTTTTTTGTCTTTGTACCCTTCGTTCACTTCGAAGTTAGACAGCGGAGTCGAACAACGCGGACAGTAGGGCTGAACACGGTATCCTTCATAGATCAGATCCTTATCCCACACCTGTTTGAATACCCACCAGATCGATTCCATGAACTCAGGATCCATGGTGCGGTAGCCGTTTTCGAAATCGACCCAGCGACCCATCCGCTCCACAACTTCTTTCCACTGCGAAGTGTAGCGAAGAACAATCGAACGACACGCTTCGTTAAAAAGGTGAAGTCCCATCTGTTCGATCTGTTTTTTTCCGGAAATGGCAAACTCTTTTTCCATCTCGTTTTCAACCGGAAGACCATGAGTATCCCATCCGAAACGACGGTCAACATGGAACCCTTTCATGGTCCAGAACCGCGGAACGATGTCTTTCAAGGTTCCTGCAAGAAGGTGACCATAGTGAGGAAGGCCAGTCGCGAACGGAGGCCCATCATAGAATACAAAGTGTTCATTATCTTTTGTTTTTTCAAGCGACTTTTTGAATGTGTCGTTTTTCTGCCAGTCAGCAAGGATCTCTTTTTCCATTTCAGGAAAACGAACCTGCGAACTTACCGGTTTGAAATGGCCTTTACACATAGCTTTTCCACAACCTTCTCTATAAGTTTACTCATCATTTTTTCATTATCTTCAACGCGAACCCCATGCATGTCGGTGATTCGCGAAAGGGCAACAACCTGCATTCCACACTGAGCTGCCGCGATTGTTTCGATCACCGAACTCATGCCCACCGCATCGGCACCGAACGAACGGATCATGCGAAGTTCTGCGGGGGTCTCTTTCTCCGGGCCTACGATCTGAGCCAGCACGCCGATTTTCAGCGGAAGACCAATTTCTTGAGCGGCATCTTTCACCAATTCAAGTAGATCAGTGCTATAAATAGTGTTCTGATCGGCATAGCGCGACCCGAACAACATGCACTCATCGCCAATCAACGGCGAAGTACCCGTCAGATTGAGATGATCGATATTCACCATAATATCACCAGCGGAAAGCATAGGATTTGCCGCGCCGGCTGCACTGGTGTTGATTACAATTTTGACGCCAAGTTTCCGCGCAAGCTGTACCGGAAATGCCACATCCGCAGCAGAAAATCCTTCGTAGAGATGAAACCGACCGCTCATGACCATAACCGGAACTTCGGCAATGGTGCCAAAGAGCAGTGCACCTTCCATGTGCTCTACCGTGGACTCTTCAAAGTGAGGAACATCGTAAAACGAAACCCGTTTTTCCACGGAAACAATCGATGTCGCATCGCCAAGACCACTGCCGAGAATGATCAGAACTGCTGGTTTTATCGCCGTTCGAGCAGTAATCCAGCCCGAAGCTTCGGTTAATTTCTGTTCAAGACTCATGTGAATTCCCCCTGATTAGAGATAGCCCCGTAAAATAGTAAAAGGTGAACCGTTCAAGGGAAGTATGGGGGAGGATTCCCCATGAATGAGAGGTCGGGAAGATACGGGCTGTTTTATCTTCCCTTTTTTGTTTACAGGATGACACAAGTCATCACAAAAAGGATATTCACAAAAAAAAGGCATCCAATCTTTAGGATGCCTTTGTAATAACACATTTTGAACGCTTACGCCAGCATCTGTTTCATCAGATCGTCATCTTCGATAAACCGCTCCAACGCTTCCATGCTTCCCCGTTCCGAAAGAATCGTGAAATAGTTCTCTTTGATCTGAGGAGCCAGCAGAACCGCTTTTAGGAAATCGGCCTTGTTGAGAGGATTTTCTTTCATGAAATCAAAGAATCCACTTTCCAACACATCGCAGCGAAGGCGAGCGTGAGTTTCCTTTTGAATTGCACTGATCGCATAACTTGCTACACCAACCTGCAATCCATGGAGGCTTGGCTTTGCGGCTACGGAGTCGTAGGCGTGAGAAATCAGGTGTTCAGAACCGCTTGCAGGCCGCGAACCACCAGCGATAATCATGGAAATTCCGGTCATGAGCAGTGAACTGGCGATAATCCCGATGTATTCGAGATCATCCATATCTTTGTGATTGTAATACGTAAACGTATCGGCGGCGTTAGTGGCAACGGTGGCAGCAAAGTCATTCACCGGTTCACCCTGTTTTTTGAAAGCCAACTTCCAATCGAATACTGCGGTAGTTTTGGCAAAGAGATCGCCAATTCCAGAGTAGAGAAAATGCTTTGGCGCAGAACGGATCACCGCAGTGTCGAGAATCACACCATGAGGAACAATCGTTTTTACGGTCTTGCGTTTACCATCAACCGTGAGCGAACTTCCTGGTGAAGCGAATGCATCATTGGAAATCAGCGTGGGAACTGCAATAAGTGGTCGCTGGGTCACAAATGCTACATACTTGGTATAGTCAATCGCCTTGCCACCGCCGATAGCCACAACGGCATCAACCTTGTAGGGTAAGTTTTTGCCGGACTTGAACGCATCTTCGATGTCGTTTGTAAACACTGTTTCAGAGTGAGCGACGTTCACCGAAGCCGCGGCCAGAGATATCGTTATTGTATTGCTGAACATGGCTTCGACACCTTCGCCCCAGAACAGGGCCACATTTTTGAACCCTTCTTGATGGAGATATTTCCCCAGTTTCTGAAGAGCATCCGGTTTAATCCGCAGGAGTGTCGGTACTAATATTTCCATGAAAATTTCCTTTTTCTGATTCAATGATTCAACGTCTGGTTATGATGTGGCAATGAGTCATTGATCCACCGGACATCTGTATTTCGTTTTGTCGCTAGATCATTGTGTCATTTCATCACTTACAATGTGTCCGGATCGATATCTGCCACAGAGTCAAAAATGTAGTCTGGTGAATAGGGGAATTTCGGAAGATCTTCGCGGGTCGAAACGCCCGAAAGAACAAGCGCCGTAGTCATTCCCGCTTCCATGCCACCCACCACATCAGTATCCATGCGGTCGCCCACCATAATTGTGTCATCCGCATGGACACCCATCTTTTTGGTCGCGAGCATCATCATCAATGAATTGGGTTTCCCCACGATGTACGGTTTCTGGCCGCAGGATGTTTCAATCGCCGCGAGAAGTGCTCCGCAGGCCGGTTCGTTGCCATTTTCGGTCGGATCAGAAACATCGGGATTGGTGCCGATAAATTTTGCACCACCTTCGATAAGGCGACTTGCTTTGCGAATCATTTCGAAATTGAATGTCGCAGTTTTGCCAACGACCACATAATCCGGTTCAGTTTCAGAGATCGAAAATCCTACATTATAGAGTTCGTTAATCAACCCACCACCACCGATTACATAGACTCGTGCTTTGGGTTTTTGATTTTTGAGGAACATTGCTGTGGCCATGGCGGAAGTGATAAAATTTTCCTCCGTGACGCCGTGAACACCCAATCGTTCCAGCTTGAGTTTCAGGTCAAGCGGTGTCTGTTCAGAATTATTTGTGAGAAAAAGAAATGGTTCTGGACGATTAATCAACCGTTCTACAAACTTTTCAGCTCCGGGGATCAATTTCCCGCCACGATAAATCACGCCATCCATATCTGAAATAACACTTTTCCCCATACGCTCCTCTTTTCATACGATTTTGGTATAAATATAGAATCTGCCGAAAAATCTGGATTGATTCAGATCAAGAGTTTACCCGTTTTTTTTGACAATGGGAATGGAAATTCGATGAATGTGGATGAACAGAAGGTGTTTATTCAGGTAAGTGACTCTATTTGGGCGATCGTAAGACCGGTCAGTTCCGCGATAAGCTCCGGTGAATAGCCATTTTCCCGAGATATTTCAACAATGAGCCGCGTTGCATCGTTAACGAACGATTCATCGAAGGTGGTTTCATCGTCGCTCCACGATGAAGGTTCGAACATTCCCGAATGGCGCGACCAGCTCTCTTCGCCCCAATCATCCTCGTGAATCTGATTCATCGAATCTCCTCATTTGGGTTCCACTCACACAGTGGAGAACAAAATACGATCTGCGAATGTCCATTCATTATAATGATAGCCATCTCCCTACTTTATTTATCTTCTATGAGTACCTTTTTTGAGTCAAGGCACAAACGGCAAAGGTTCAAATCTATTTTATTGAAAAATCAAACTGATGAGGATTTCATGGCTGATTCTCTCCTGCAAGTAACCGATCTGAAAAAACATTTCCCTCAGAAAAATCATCTGCTACAAAAACCACTTCCACCAGTGCGGGCTGTCGATGGCGTATCGTTGACGCTTGAAACAAATCGCACACTTGGTTTGGTTGGAGAATCGGGCTGCGGAAAATCGACCCTCGGAAAAACGATTCTTCATCTGACACCTCCCACCGCGGGGTCAGTGCGAATCGACGGCCAAGATCCGGCGAACTTAAATCGCTCTGAACTGCGCAATCTGCGTAAAAAAGCTCAGATTATTTTCCAAGACCCCGCCAGTTCACTAAATCCCCGAATGACCACTGCCGAAATAATGGACGAACCACTGCGCCTTCACACAGAGCTCTCTCGATTCGAACGGATTGCAAAAACACAAAAACTTCTCGATCGCGTGGGTATTCCTCAGTCTTCTCTAGACAAATATCCTCACCAGTTTTCCGGCGGACAGTGTCAACGTATCGCCATTGCGCGGACACTGACGCTCAACCCTTCACTTATAGTTGCGGACGAACCAGTGTCAGCTCTCGATGTATCAGTTCAAGCGCAAGTGCTCAACTTGATGCTCGATCTTCAGGAAGAGTTCAACCTCTCTTATCTCTTTATTTCGCACGACCTCTCTGTAGTAAAATTCATTTCTGACGAAATTGCGGTGATGTATCTCGGCCAAATTGTCGAACAAGGTACTGCCGAAGAGATCGTTGAAAATCCCCGTCACCCCTATACAAAAGCGCTTGTGTCGGTGATTCCCCGTCCAGAATATCGCCCCGATTTCAAGCGAATTATCTTACAGGGAACAGTTCCATCGCCGGCGAATCCACCTTCGGGTTGTCGATTCCACACCCGTTGCGCCATTGTTCAGGATCGCTGTTCAATCGATTCGCCTGAGTTGGTAAATGGTGTGCGATGCCATTTCTCATAGTTTTATACAGCACGGAAAACCGCCCTGCAAATTTTCGCCAAATGGTTTGATCTCATCTAAAAAGCCAGCGACTTCGGTCCAAATTTATCGGTAGAATGAGACGGTTTATTCCCTCAAATCAGAACGTTATAATCGTCCCGAAAAAGTTCTAAAAAGGTCACTTGACAAGTGGTGATGAAATCAGTTAGTTTTAGAGCGAAATTAACAGGTAGTTCACCATAATGGTTTACTACTACTTTTTTACAAAAAAAGAAGGATGTCTTAGATGGCTTATGCAGTAC
>JAIFMU010000006.1 GCA_020048285.1 bacterium
TTCGAATATCTGACGAAACCGATTTTAGCATTGTTTTTTTCATGCTTTAAAATACATCATGCAGATCCATATTTGGCAGTCTGCTTAATATGAAAAATATTGTGGTAAAATTCAACGATGGTCAGCAGAGAGTTCTTAAATGTGATGATGCAGGGATGTTCTTTGTGGACAATATTCCTTACGGTAAAAAGAATTTTATTATAAGCAGCATTGACCAAACGACTCCCTATACAACAGTAGCCTATACCGCCGTAGTAGATACAATCAGAAAACAGCAGACAACGCCAAGTCAGGCGACCGGTCAGGTGACCGATAAAAACACGATTATTGATACGCTTGTCCAAGATCAAAGCGCAAATATTAAGCTCTACCCGTTGACAGGCGCCGTAAAAGGATCCGTGTACGGTTTAGTTACGAACAATAATGATGCCGGTTCTGCAGGAGATTCACTCGTTGTACCTCTTGCCAATGTTCGAATTGTGGCGAGTTTCAAAGATACCGAAAACGGTCTAGCAGGCGCAGGTCGAATCACATCATTTCCCAATCGATTCGATGGTAAAACTAATGCACTTGGTAACTTTGTAATCACCGGACTTCCTATTGCACCAGGTGGAGATATTGCCCTAGTGCTCTCTTCAATTGAAGTAATAGGTGAAGACTTTGAAGGCGATGCAACGCAACTTTTAAATGTGTATGCATCTAAGGATACGACTCAGCTCAAACGGGCAATTCTTCGTTCACAGTCTTCGATGAATAACAACCGCGACCTTGTATATGTTGCAAGTTCTTCAATTCTTGGATCGAATAAGCTTCCACTCGATGCGATCAATAAAAAAGATCCTATCACCTTTACTTTTACCTCTGCTCTTAAAGGCCTTCCAACTGTAACTATTCCGAACAATGATTTCACAACAGCTCTTTCTGGTGATGGACTCACGGTGACGCTTACCCCAAAAACAGCGGGATGGGTCGTTGATGGACAGGGCCAACAGAGCATTTTTATTAGTGCTACATTAGCAAATAATACACCGATTCGCTTTTTGACTAAACTGAAAACAGCTCAGATTGCTGATGGTAAAGACTACATTGCATCCTCTTCAATTTTGAGCGGAAACAATGGCGCAATTCTTCCTAATTTATCAGCAACATCACCAATTACTTTTACTTTTACTCAGCCACTTGCCTTAGTACCAAGTATTTCATTTGGTAATAATGATTTTGCTACGACGCTTTCTGCTGATGGTCTAACTGTTACTATTACCCCAAAAACTGCACGTTGGGTTTCTGGAAGTCTTACAATTAACGCAGAACTTGTAAGTGGAAAAGATATAAATGCAATCACATTTAATACTGTTGCTTTTGCTGAGGAAATTACCAACGGATTGAAATATGTGATTTCATCTTCAGTTGTTAATTCTGATGGCGTGAAAGTACTCAATGTATCCAATACGGCACCGATTACATTTACCCTTACAAAAAAACTTGCTTCGGTTCCACAGGTTAGTTCAAGTGTTGCAAATCAGGGTATGATTGCTGCACTTTCTGCTGACTCGCTTACGGTGACTGTGACCAAGACTGCAAAGCTATGGACAACAGGTGAAGCGGTTACCATTCAAGGACTTTTCGCAGATGGTTCTAAATTCAATCTTGCGAATTTCGTGCCTTCATTCGAAGATGCATTTGCATTGGCGCAGACGCTACCTCTTACCGGTGCACTTGCAGTTGATGGCAATCTTAAACTTGTTTTCAATGAACCGATTGCTAAACAGCAGGTTAGGCTTCTTGAAGCTGGTGTACCGGTTTCCGCCGCTATTACCGTAACTGGTGATTCGCTGATAGCTGATCCAACGTATAACCTCAAATATGGCACATCATATACAGTTTCTGGTAATGTAGAAAATTCTGATGGTGAAATTATTGCGATAAGTAGTTCCGTTACAACAGCTGCTTCTGCACTGTTCGTTAAATCAAACTCTCTGCTTGATGCGAATGGTCAACCGCGTACCGATGTAAATCCGTATGCTCCTATTGTTTTGGTGTTTAACAAACCGATGCATACTGACATCACAAAGTATACTTGGGCCGCTCCAGCAGGTGCAAGTCTCGGTGCAAATGGTGCTTCTATTACCATCAATGGTGGTGTTGATGTCGTGGGTGGAGTTGCTCCAAATGCGACTGTCAAAGTGTCTGGCGACACGGTGACAATCACCCCTGATAACCGTATGCGTTTCCAGTATAACGCTGAGTATGGATTTACTCTAACCGCTGTCGCTATAGATGGCGAAACATCTTCTGCAGTGGCATACAAAGCGGCTACGGGTGTGGCAAGTGATTATCTCATTTATGATAATACGATTGATGCCGTAACGGGGCAGGACAAAGAGTTCGGTCGACTTGAACCTGTAACTCTCGCGGTACCGACATTCCTTGCTCTTAAAGAACTAACAACTGCAACGGTAAATGGAAGCCCTGTTTCCCTTTCTGCTATTAAGTTGAGCGCGACTGGTGACACGGCAACTTATACACCTGAACTACCATCTTCGGGACTTCAGTCCCTTGTTATTTCAGGTAAGCTAAAAAGTGCTAGCGGAACCAACACGAATTCAATCGAAATAGTTTCTTGGCCTGCTGTTGAGTGGCAGATTGTGACCGCTGCGGTTTCAACTGGTTCAAACAATATTGCTAATGGCGCGTATCGACCACTTGCTGCAACTGGTGACTCACTGGTTGTTTCATTTGACAAAGCAATTGATGCAACAAAGCCAATAACTGTTACTTGGCCGGGAGTTACAACCAGAAGTGCAGTCTCATCAGATGGGAAATCAGTTACGGTCTATCCTCTCGATACACTTGGGTTGATGGCTTTTGGCACCAAGTACAATGATGTGAATACTGCCGCAAAATATACAGTAACGTTTACTGCGACAACTGTTGACGGAAACACTGCGAATTCAGGTAGTATTAAAGTATTTACTCAGGAAGAACTTGTTCTTCTTGATGCAAGCTTCCGCCGTGTACACGATCTAACTTCGCCGATGTTGTCGTCAACAGGTAACAACAATACGGCATCAGCCTACCCATACTCTTCGACGACGCCAATTACTCTTACTTTCAACCGTGCAGTTGATGCAGCATCTCTTGCAACCGGTATTAAATATGAAATGTTTAACAAGAAATCGGGCGTATACGATTCTGTTGCAGTAAATGCTACGCTCGATGCGACGAAGAAAATTGTTACGCTTACACCTGTAACTGCACTTATAGCCGGAACAAAGTTCCAAATCAGTTTTGTGGGACAAAGTGTATGGGCAGAAAATGTGAAAAATGCTAGCGGTACGACAGTATTTGCGTCAACACTTAACTCTGTTTCTACAGAAGTGGCTGTTCTTACAAATATCTCAGCACTGAAACCAACAATGAGTCGAGTCGCTAATCAAAAATTGGACTGGAACTCTAGTTCACCTTTGACATTCAACTACACAGAACTAGCTTGGGATGCAAACCATGACAATTCTATCTCGAACTATCAAGTAGAAGCGGTTACAAGTTCTACGAGTGGTACTCCAAATTCAAAGGTTAATGTCATTGCTGACGCTAATTATACAATTTTTGGAACTGCAAATCAGACGGGAATTGGATCTGGTAATATTAGTTCTTTGAATAGAGTTAACTCTATGTCTGGTTACGGAAATACATCAAATCTTTTCGCTACCGGTGATTCGATTAATCTCCGCATGCGTCCAATGCTCGCAGCAGTTGTAGGATATGATGCAAATGGTACAATTGCTATTAGTGACACTGTGTACGGCACTTGGTCAGATGCGGTAAAATTCAAAGATGAACTTGGTGCAACAGACTCAACGAAACTAGGCGCTATTATTGGAAACGGTGTAACGATTAAAGCTTCAAATGCATTGGAAGATGCAAACGGAAATTCTATTGCTGCATATTATAACTCTAATGGTACGGTTTCAAACCCATTTGTTGGCCGGAGTCTTGCAACCCCCAATACTCTTGGAGTACTTGCCGATACAATGCGAGTGCAGATTGAGTTTAAAGAGGATATGGATATCAGTGTTAAACCTGATGCTCTTACGCTTCTTAAGGGTACAGATGGACAAACTACAAATGCCGCCTTTACTCCCTCTGTAGTTCCTGGAGGTACATGGATTTCTGCTCGAATTTACGAAATGAAAATTGCATTTCCTGCTATACCTGAAGCAACATGGAATGCAGGGGGAGCCTTCGATCAAGATCTTAGTGGTGACGACCTTCCTAGTACGGTTTCTCAAGGATGGGGGTATATCGTTACTGCAGATGCATTCAAAGATCTTAGTGGTAATCTTTCATCATCGTGGGGCGGGGTCGGATCTGCATCAATTGGATCTGATTACACCGCACCTGCTGGAGTACTTGGTAATATGCAGATTAGTGCACCGAATAACCAGTAATCTCGATTTGGTTTTTGGGCTATACATTGTTACTTATATCGACTCGTTTTGTGAGGAAGAGTTGCCTTTGTTGGCAGCTCTTTTTTTGCTTACATTTGCTATTTACATTTTGAGGTCTGATGGGATTGTTTCTCAAGAATGAATGACCTCTTTTACTCTTTATCCTTCAATTGTTGTAACTATCTATACAATATTTTGTTCTTTTTTCAATTTATCTCTTAACTGTTTACTCAATCTATCTTTAAGTATTGACTACCAATGTTCTACCGTTTCAAAGGAACTCCGCTTTATGCAAACGACTCCCACTGCAGATTTCAGTTTTATTCGCTATGCCAACTGCTGGGAAGATCCCGAACTGCTCGTGAAAGCGTTGTTGCCTTCACAGGGGAAACGGATTTTATCGATCTGTTCTGCCGGAGATAATGCTCTTCGACTAATCGCTGAAGGCGCTACGGTGGTGGCGGTTGATCTCAATCCAGCGCAGATTGCTCTCGGTGAACTGCGCCGCGAAGCGATCCGGACCTTTGATCGTGAACAGTTCTGTGGATTTATCGGAATAACAAATCGCGATGATCGGTGGGAACTCTATCAATCGATTCGACTGACACTTTCTGCATCGAGTCGAGAGTTTTGGGATTCAAAACAGGTAGACCTCGAACAGGGAATTATCCACGCAGGAAAATTTGAACGCTACTTTTCGCTCTTTCGTCACAGAATACTGCCGCTGATTCATTCGAGATCAACGGTTCAAAAACTTCTCACGGCAAAATCGCGTGAAGAGCGAATCTCCTTTTACGATACAGTTTGGAATAATCGTCGCTGGAGATTGCTATTCCGCATTTTTTTTAGTCGTCGCCTGATGGGAATGCTCGGAAGAGACCCTTCATTTTTTGATCAGGTCGAAGGCGATGTGGCAAAACCGATTTTTGCGCGCACAGCCTATGCACTCACCGAACTCGACACGGCAAAAAATCCCTATCTTCACTACATTCTCACAGGAAACTTTGGCGAATCATTGCCACCCTATCTTGAACAAAAAAACTACGACAAAATCCGTAGCTCCATTGATTTTCTTACCTTTGAACATGGAACGGTAGAGTCTGTTGCCGCAAAAAGCGCCCCATTTGATGGGTTCAATCTTTCTGATATCTTTGAATATCTCACGCCGGATCAGTGTGAATCAGTGTATGGATTACTGTTGGAATGTTCAAACCCGGGTGCTCGCCTTGTTTACTGGAATATGCTTGCTCCTCGATCCTGCCCAGAACCATTTGGCCATCGTATTAAAACGCTTCCCTTGGGCGATGAACTTTTTTTTGCCGACCGCGCGTTCTTCTACAGCAAATTTATTGTGGATGAGGTGAAATCATGAGTATTGAAATCATACCGTTTTGTGGATTTATTACGCTTTTTCTGACGGTCATTTTTGCCATAGAATTTGGCACGAGAAAAGTGAAATTCCCTCCAGAAAGTTCGAGGAAAATGGTTCATGTGGGCGGTGGAGCTGGGGCATTGCTTTTTCCTCTTTTCATGTCACAGTGGGAGACTGTGGCTGCTCTTGCTCTGTGTATGGGGATTTTTCTCTTTGCGGGCGAACGACTTGGATGGCTTACTTCGCTCACTAATGTGGGAAGAAAAAGTGCCGGTGCGGTGCTGTTCCCCGTGGCTGTTCTTCTGATTTTTGCAGTTTCTCAAGACCGACTATGGCTCTATGTCTCTTCGATGTTGGTTCTGACTCTTGCAGACACCGGTGCGGCCATGATTGGAACTCGCTATGGTCAGGTGAAATATAAAACGGGAAAATCGGAAGCAAAATCAGTGGAAGGGTCCTTTACTTTTTGGTTGACCGCCTTTTTGGTGATTCATCTTCCGCTCTTGCTTCTTTCTGATATTCCCAAAGAGACCACGGTGGTAACGGCGCTTCTTATGGCAACACTGCTCACCGGTGTCGAAGCGATTTCCACCAAGGGAACGGACAATATTCTTGTACCGCTTGCTTCCTGCTTTATGCTTCTCAAGATGACCACCAAACCCTCGGAAGAGTTGCTTTTTCAACTGGTGAGTCTTTTGGTTATCGGAGCGGTGATCGCCGTGATCAATCGGAAAAAGCAAATGATGCATCTTCGTCAGCAGATTCTGTTGATTCTTATTACCTTTACCGTTTGGTCACTCGGGACAGTGCAGTGGGTAGCGCCGATCGTGGGCGCGGTAGTTGCGTATCTTTTGATCAGTGAAAAACGCGATCCTATCGTCGAAGATTTTTCACTTCGTCATTTGATTAGTACCTTTTCACCCTCGATGATAATTCTTTTTGTGGCAAATACGGTGTTTAATTTTTCGTTTTGGATGGGAGCCTTTATTCTTGTAACGAGTTTATCTCTTTCCTTTTATTTGGCTGAACATCTGCGCGTTCGTATGATTAGTTTTCGGCAGATTGTCACACTTGCGGCAGTGCCGATTCTCGTGAGTTATGGCTTGATTCTTCCCTTTGAACCGTTGGCGTATCTGATTGTTCTCCCCGTGTCACTTCTCATTTCATCCATATTCATGGCGGTCTTTCTCGCCCTTCCTCGGTGGAATCCCGACCTGATTATCCCCACACTAGCCTCGCTGGCGGGAGTCGTTTTTCTGGTAATTCAGTTGGCGGGATTTGTACCTGAACTTGACCAGTTTACATGGAAAGCGCTTTTTCGATGAGAGTTTCTGAAATTACGACGGCGCAGATGAACTCTTTGGGAAATCCGGTGGAACTTCCGCGAGGTGCGATCGGTTTGGGCGTATTCGAAAAAGATGTGGTGATTGCTCGATGCGGTATTACCATTTCCGTTGATTATTTGTTTGGCATGATTGGCTGGTTTGAATCGATCGATTCAGAGTCGGCGACGAAACTACTTCTTGAAACGGCGATAGATACACTGCGCAGGCAAGGGGTTTCAAAAATTATCGGACCCATGGATGGCGACTCATGGCATCGCTATCGATTTGTAAATCAATCTGATAATGAACCTTTTTTCAAGGAACCTACGAACCCTTTGTTTTATCCAAAACTGTGGGAGTCGGCGGGGTTTGTGGCCTCTGAATTGTATGAAACGAGAATCACCGATTCGGCGATTGCTGCTAGTTCACAGGAAAAGTTCTATCGTCGGGCAATCAAAAATGGGTATCGATTCGAAACGATCACTCCTACAAATTTCAATGCCAAGATTCCGGTGATCTATGATCTTTCGGTTAAAATTTTCGTAGAAAATCTCTTCTATTCGCCTATCTCCCTCGAAACCTGTCAATCGCTTTACGCACCGGCAAAAGCGGTCGTTCGCCCAGGACTCTCGTGGATCGCCTACCGGGATGATCGGCCGGTGGGATTTGTCTTCGCCTATCCCGATTATCAACTCGCCTACGAATCAATGCGCGGAAAATCAAACTGGTTGGCAAAACTGCGATTTCTTCTTAATCGAAGCAAAGCGAATCGACTGGTGGTTAAAACGCTGGGGGTGTTGCCGGAAGTGCGCCACACGGGAGTCAGTGCTGCACTTACCTTTCTCGCCTATTCAAATGGATCAAAAATGGGCTATCGAAAATCACTTATGGCTCTGATGCACGCTTCTAACGACTCGAAAAAATTTGGCGGATCGTCATCCGAACTCTATCGAACCTATACCTTGTACGAGGCACCATGAATTCAATTGATCAGAACTGCGCGATACTGTTTGAACAACAAGCGCGGAGAACTCCCGACTCGATCGCCCTCATCGAAGCCGATGCATCAATCACTTTTGGTGAACTGTGGCAGCGATCCGAGCAGTTGGCGATTCAGTTTCAACAACGGGGGGTGAAACCGGGCGATCGACTTTTGGTTATGGTTCCCATGTCTTTTGAACTTTACACGGTACTTCTCGCAGTGATCAGTGTGGGGGCGGTGGCGGTGTTTGTCGATCCGTGGGTAACGGCTCGAACTATTGCCCGAATCGCCGCGTTCGCCGATCCGGTGGGATTTATTGGCACACCGAAATCGCATATTCTTCGTTTGTTCGAACCCAAACTGCGATCACTGCGAATCACTTTTACTACCGGCGCCACATTTCTTTCGATTCCAGCGCGATGGAGTATTGAAAGTTCGAGTACTCGACCATTTCAACCGGTGGCTGTTAGCGCGAATGATACAGCGCTGATCACATTCACCGGCGGTTCCAGCGGGATTCCCAAGGGAGCAAACCGGATGCACGGCTTTTTGACCGCTCAATATAACGCTATCTGTCGCGAACTGACCTATCCCGAATCGGGGGCAGATCTCTGTATGTTTCCCGTCTTCGCGCTGAGAAACCTCGCTGCGGGGAAAACCACGGTGATTCCTTCTATCGATTTTAAAAAAGTTTCTCACTGTTCCGGTGAACTCTTGGCGAATCAGATGGTTCGGCATGGAGTCACTTCCATAACTGCTTCGCCGCCACTGATCGATCGAGTGGTTGAGTTCTACGAAAAAAGGGGGGATTCTCTGCCAAAGCTCACCATTTTTACCGGCGGTGCTCCCGTGACCGATCAGCAATTGGAACGGTGGTATCGATGTG
The DNA here is from genome assembly GCA_020048285.1 of bacterium. Classification (GTDB taxonomy): domain Bacteria; phylum Fibrobacterota; class Chitinivibrionia; order Chitinivibrionales; family Chitinivibrionaceae; genus JAIFMU01. The sequence goes on from JAIFMU010000006.1 coordinate 9,017, forward strand.
GGAATGAAAGCGATATCTCTGTCGTATACGGTTCGACCGAAGCCGAACCGGTGGCGCACATCGATGGAAAAGAACGGCTTTCCTTAGATTCTCGCGAAGGGTTTTGTTGTGGGGAAATCACGCCGCTTCTGCAAGCGAAAGTCATAAGAATTTCACACGATCCAATTTCTGAGGATCAGTTCGATTCTCAAATACTTCCAACGGGTGAAATCGGTGAACTGGTGGTGGCGGGCAATCATGTTTGTACCGATTATTTTCGCAATCCCGAAGCGGTGGTTATGAACAAAATTATCGATAAAGAGGGAACCATTTGGCACCGCATGGGTGACACGGGCTTTTTTGATTCTGAAAACCGGTTTTTTCTCACCGGGCGGGTTCACTCCACCATTGACCGCAAAGGCACGATAGTTCACGCGCAGATTGCAGAGCAGGCGGTCATGGCGATTGTTCCCTCGGCAAAACGGGTGGCAGCGGTAGAAATAGAGCGTCAGTTGGTCATCGTGATTCAGGGGGCAGCCACGCCTCAACAGATTGCTCAGATCGATGCGGATCGAGTGATCTGCACGAAAAAAGAGCTTCCGCTTGATCCGCGTCACAATGCAAAAGTCGATTATGAAACTCTTCGTACTATGGTTGTTTTAAAAAGATTATAAAAAGGAGTTCATGTGATACGAGAAATAAAAATGTCCGATTCTTTTTTCACGCGATTTTCAGCCTATCTGGATGAACGGTTTCCCTTGGTAAGCCATCTCAGCATGGTGTTTATCTACTTTTTGGCGAATCAATTTCTCGCCCAGATCTGTGCAGATCCGGCAAAGCCTATGAATATCGGGTGGTTCACGCCGGTGGGAATGCTCTTTCTGTTGGGAATCTTTTTTCATCTTCGTGTGTTTGACGAACACAAGGATTATTCGAGAGATGTGGTACATTACCCCGAACGGATTCTCTCTCGAGGAATTATCACACTCAAGGATCTTAAAATTCTCGGAGCTATTGCCATTGCGATCGAACTGCTTTGCGCGATCTGGAGCGGACCGTGGGCAATTATAGCGGTACTGGTGGCTATTCTCTTTTCATGGGTGATGCTTCATGAATTCTTTATCGCCAAATGGCTTCGCGCTCACTTTATCGCCTATTCAGTGGCGCACATGTTGATTATGCCCATGTTGACCGCCACAATTTTTAGTTTCACCATGAACCGCCCCTTTTGGGAAGCGCCGTGGCTCTACTGGGCATATGCGCTGGCCGATTTTTTCGCCTTTTCCAATTGGGAAATCTCCCGCAAAATTCGCCTTCCTGAAGATGAAATCGACGGCGTTGATACCTACTCCAAGCACCTTGGCATCGACCGTTCGATCAACGCAATTCTCAACCTGAGAATTCTCAACACAATACTCGCCATTGTGGTGGGGATCTATCTCAAACTGGGGGCTCCGTTCTATATTGGCTTGATTGTACTGTTCTTAGGAACACTCTGGGGAATCATTCGTTTTCGCAAAAATCCTTCGCGGCAAACGGCAAAACAGCTTGAACACTACGGCGGTGCCTATATCATTTTGTTCTACTTTGTACTTGCCATTGATATGATCCGCGTCTACGGACTCACCTTTGGAGGAGCGCAATGAAACTCTATTTTCCTGATTCAAATCAACCGATTCCGACGATCGGTGGCAAGGCGAAAAATCTCGCGGCGTTGGGTTCGATAGCCGAAATTCCGTCGTGGTGTGTGTTAGGTGCTGAACAGTGTATGCACTTTTTGCATATCTCGGGAATTGAAGAAGAGATCCGATCCTCGTTGGCTGGAATTACTTCTGAGTCGATTAAAACGGTTGCTGCAAAAATCTCCGATCTCATTGATACAAAACCATTTCCCCGTGACTTGATCGATGAGATTGAATCGGCGCTTGTTCGCCTAAACGGATCATCTTTTTCGGTGCGATCCTCTTCGGCAGATGAAGATGGCGGAACCTACTCCTTTGCGGGGATACACGAAAGTTATCTCTGGGTTGAAGGTGTTGATTCTGTTATTGATGCAATAAAAAAGGTGTGGATTTCGGGGTTTAGCGAACGGGCTATAGAATATCGGCAATCACACAATCTCTCGCTCTTTCCGGTGAAAATGGCGGTAATTATTCAGTCGATGGTCGATTCTCTGTCGTCCGGCGTGGTGTTTACCATCAATCCCGTCACCAATGCGGTACACGAAATGACAATCTCTTCGCTGTGGGGGCTGGGTGAAGGTTTGGTCAGTGCGGGGTTAGAGTCGGACACTTTTATCTATTCTAAAAGTGATCACTCTTTTTCTGCTGAAATCGCCACAAAAGAGTTTCTCATCGAACGGTCAACTGATTCCGGTGTGAGTCAGAACTCTGTGGCACCATCGCTCGGTGTTTTGCCGTCACTAACGGATCAGCAAGTGCGGGAAATTGCCGCTCTCTCTTTGAAAATAGAACGCCATTTCAATCGCCCGCAAGATATTGAATTCGCTGTTGATCGATTGGGAAAACTGTGGATTCTTCAGAGTCGTTCTATCACCACCGCTGTGGAATATGGACCTGCTGCAGGTAATCGTCAAGTCTGGGACAATTCAAATATTATTGAAAGCTACTCCGGGGTCACATCACCCATGACATTTTCGTTTATTCGCAACGCTTATGCCGTGGTATACCACTGTTTTTCCGAAGTGATGGGTATTTCGCGCGCCGCAATTGAATCGAACCAACAGGTCTATCGCAATATGCTGGGGCTGTTCCGTGGAAATGTCTATTACAACCTTATCAATTGGTATCGTTTGGTGAAACAGTTTCCCGGCTATGAGTACAATAAAGAGTTCATGGAGTCTATGATGGGGGTGAAATTCCGCGACGATGCTCCCGTAACAGCCGGAAACTCCGGATCTATTCGCAAGTGGTTCGTGGAGTTTCCCAAACTGTTGCTGTTGGTCAGTTCACTGCTGAAACGGTTCGGTGAACTCAAAAAGAGTGTTCCTGCTTTTCATGCGCACTTTGACCATTTTTACGGTCAGTGGGAATCGATCGACTATCGCTCGAAGGCATCGTATGAAACTCTGGCGATCTACCGCGATATGGAACAAAAACTTTTGAAAAACTGGAAAGTTCCTATAATCAATGACTTCTATGTTATGGTTTTCTATGGGATTTTGAAAAAACTCTGTGTTAATTGGTGCGGTGATTCTCATGGGGCTCTTCAGAATAATCTGATCTGTGGCGAAGGTGACATTATCAGCACGGAACCGACGCGACTGCTCATGACATCGGCTCGATCGATCAAGAGCGATCCCTTTCTTCGCCAGCGTTTTCTCGAAGATTCGGCGGATAAATTGCTCGATCAGACAGCGATCGATCCGCGGTTTGCGTCAGTTCGAACAATGGTAGAGACCTATCTGAAAAAGTTCGGGTTTCGCTGTATGAATGAACTGAAACTCGAAGAGCCATCGCTTCACGAAACACCCGCATTTGTGTATCAACTGCTCGCAAATTATGTCGCCATGGATGACACCGCGCTCGACACGGATCTCATGCGTCAGCGAGAGTTAGCAATTCGGCGGGAAGCTGAACTTCACGCTTTTGAGCCGCTGTCACCACTGCGTAAGATGATTTTTTCATTTGTGCTCCGTCAGGCTCGAGCCGGTGTTAAAAATCGCGAAAATCTCCGCTTTTGTCGCACAAAAATCTACGGAACACTGCGGGTGATGTTACTTGCGATTGGCGATCAGTTCACCGAAGAGGGTGTTCTTGATTGTCGCGATGATATCTTTTATCTCACTATCGACGAAGTGGCTGATTTTATTGGTGGAACATCTGTTTCGGTGGATCTCAAGGGAATTGCCGCTCTGCGCAACATTGAATACGACCGTTATCGCAGCGAATCTCAACCTGATGAACACTTTGAAACTTTCGGCACGGCTTATGTGAAAAATCTGTTTAAAAATCGCACTGCCTCGGAAATTGCAGAACCGCTTCCGGGGACATTGGTCGGCGTTCCCTGTTCGCCGGGAATTGTCCGCGGAATCGTGAAAGTGGTACGCACTCCCGCCGAAGCAGGGAAGTTGCAGGGAGAAATATTAGTAGCATCGCGCACTGATCCCGGATGGGTTCCGCTCTACGCTTCCGTGAGCGCTTTGCTCATTGAACGGGGGAGTATCCTCTCTCATTCGGCTATCGTGGCCCGTGAAATGGGAATACCCGCCATTGTGGGAATTCCCAATTTGATGGAAAAACTTCGCGATGGCATGGAAGTGGAACTGAATGGAACTTCGGGAGTAGTGAAATTTTTTTAGTTTGCAATTTCAAGACAGAATCAGTTTGAGTCATTCAATGTTCATTTGTTGAATTTCTCAACCGTAATCAATCACCTTGAAAGGGAATATGCTTTTTAGGCGACATCCGTTCGGTGATCTGCTTTGGTGAAAACAGATTGGGGGACGCGATCTCTGAAATCCATTTTATTATTGCTGTCATATTGAAGATTTATCAACTTTCCGTGAATGTGTGTCGCTGTGGCAAAGTGTATTTTATTTGAGTTGTAACTCATTACTTAGAATCTTTCTCGGGAATATTTGCGCAATAAAAAACATACTCGTGAAAAAGAGAATTGTGGAACAGAACGAACAAGTCACTCCTGAACCGATAGTTCACAAAAGCCGTAAAAAAAGGGTTCTCTTTTTTGTCGTTCCTGTGTCACTTGTTCTTTCGATCCCATCCTTTCTAATCTATGGCCCATCGTTAGTTGCAGTTCCCGCGGTGCGCGAATCACTAGTCTCTTTGGTGAATCGTTCCATTCCCGGATCAATTGCGATCGGTTCAGTGAAATTGTCACTTCCGCGCGGTGAACTGGAAATTGCAGATTTCGCCTGTTTCACCAAAGATGGTGAATCGGTATTCAAGGCAAAGTTGTTCCGTGTCTATCTCGTTCCCCGCGAACTGTTTGACAAAAAAGTCCATATCACGGAACTGCGACTCACCAACCCCACAGTTTCACTTGAGCAGAATGCTGATGGAATGTTCAACATCGTTTCGGTCTTTGTGGATTCTCTCGCACCGGCTGATACGACCAAACCGAAACAGCCATATCCTCCACAACTTCCTGTTAAAATTGTTATTGACACGGTGATTGTCGATTCGTTACAGATGAGATTTGATCAAAAATCATCGGGAATGCTCGTATCGATTGATAATGGCTCTATTCAAGGAAAAGCAGAACTTTTTCCTCTTCGTGTAAAGATTGCCACTGATATTGACCGTTTTCTATATCGCAATGGCGACAGCACTAGCTCATTTTACGCCGATCTCCTTGAACTATCCACCGTGGCCACTGATCAGGTGCTCGATTCGATTCGCGCCACCGTTGTAACACCACGTGATACACTTCGTTGTCGTGGTTTGGTTCGCGACTTTCTCACCGATTCACTCTCTTTTGGCCTCAATCTCGACGGAGCCTTGTCACTTGGATTTATCCGTGATATTTCCGGTGCGGATATTGGCGATGGCCGCTTTTTGATGAACGTTCGTGGCGATGGAACACCGGGGAATCCTTCGGTTTCAGGGTATCTTGGGTATCGAGGAAATTCATTGGCGGGAACGGGGATTTCCTTCATTGACCTTCCTGTCAATCTTCGTGATCGGATTGTTTCGACCAAACGGGGAACGGTAACGCGCAACGATGGCACAACACTTACTGCGGCAGTTTCCGTCGGTCTTCAAGGCCTTTTTCCTCTTGGTTTTACCAAGCCAATGGCCGATCTGAACACTATCTGGTATCGCGGCAAGGGAAATGCTTACGCGCCGAAAATTCCTGAAACGGATCTTCCCCTTCGAGAAAATCGCGCGGAATTTTCTATCGATGGTAAAGGCACATCACCGGAACAACTGGATCTGAAATTGTCCCTCGATTATCGATGTATAGGCCAGCAGAGCGGTGAGCGAGTTCCCTTGCAACTCACCGGCGACGTGGCCATGAAAAATCAGATTGTTACCATCTCGCGATCGATGCTCTCGCTCGAAAATCGTTCTTCTGTGAAAGCCGCAGGAAGTGTTAATCTCAAAAAAGAGTCGCTCGATCTCGCGGTGAATATTGCTCCCACGCGATTAACTGCGGTACAATCATTGGTCAAAGGCGGATTTCCTGCTGAAGGGATTGTTTATGGTTCCGTTGCGATGCGCGGATCATATACGGCACCGGAACTTGAGTATCGATTGTTCGGTTCAGATCTCACAGTGGTAAAGAAACCGCTCGGTACAGTGGCTCTTCAAGGAACCGTTTCTCCGCGCCACGGCACAGTGAAAACAACTGGTTCGGTGCGCGGCGATTGTGGCCTGTTCGAACTTGATCTGTTCTGCACGCTGTTTAAAAAGGGGACATTTTCTCTTCTACGTACGCCGCAGTTTGCGCTTGAAGCTCGCGCTGATTCTCTCGATTTGGCCATTCTCGCCGATTCTGTGGTGGGCGGAACTGCCAGTGCTATTGTTTCATACAACGGATCAGTCGGGGCGGGGAGTGGTTCGTTGGAACTGCGAATCGATTCCCTTAGCAACAGGCAGTTTGCTCTTCCACAGATTACTAGTTCTGTTCAGATTCACGATTCCCTCGTGACGGTATCTTCGCTTGAACTCGGTTCTGATTCTTCAAAGATTCGCGCAAGCGGAACCTACCATCTCGACGGAACTTACGATTTTGTTGTGGACTCGGATACGCTGGAACCGCGCCTTTGGGTTCCTTCGATTCCCGCAGATCCGCGACTGTTACTTCTGGTTCAGGGGGCTGCTAAAGGAAATCGATTCAATCCTTCTGCCGATCTCATTTTTACCGTTCCCGATTTTAAATGGAATGATATCTCATTGGGAACGCAAACCGTTCGAGCAGGGTTGAAAAATAATAGAGTCGATTTTTCCGCCGAAGGTCTCGCTATGGTGAACGGATTTTACGATCTAAAATCGACGTTTTATCAAGCCAATGGTTCGGTGAAACAGTTTGTACTTGATCCCTATTTTGCCGCATTTGGTCAGAAAGGATTGTCAGGTTTAATCGACGGCGTATTCTCTCTCGAAGGCACTGCCAAAGGGATCGATACGGCGATCGTAAAGCTTCCTTTTGTGGCTATAAAAAGTGACACTTCCGCTCTGGTGGATGGAAAAAATGTGGCATTTTCATTCGGGAAAAATGGACTTCTGCTCGATACCGTAAACGTTCGTCTAATGGATCGCGGCGACGCTTTGGTGACTGGAACGGTTTCGATGGATCAACTACTCGATATTGCTTTCGACGTGGAGATGCCCCTAGCCATTGTCGAAGAGTTTACTCCGGCGATTGAACACAGTTCCGGCATGATTTCTCTAGTGGGAACTGTGAACGGGTCGGTTAAATATCCAGAAATTCAAGGTGTTGTGCAGTTTGATTCGCTGTCGATGCTGCTCACGGATCTTCAGCAGAAACTGCACTCCCTTTCTGGGAAAGTGACGATAAAGCAGAATCTGTTTCGGGTTGATTCGGTCTCTGGAATTATTGACGACGGTTCCTTTAGCGCCGACGGGGTGATCAATCTGGTGAACAATAAGCCCGTGTCGGGGGACTTTTCGGCGAAACTCTTTAACCTTCCATTGAATATTCCCGAAATTGCTGATTTGCGATTGGGCGGTGATTTACGATTCTCTGCAGACTCGGCTAAACAGGGGATCACCGGCGCGATCGATCTCTTGGAGTGTTATTACTATCAATATATCAATGCGCTTCCTAAGATCGATATTTCTTCAAAACGAGCACCGATTTCATCAGATAAAAAGCCTTCTCCTTTGGACAACACTGATCTTTCAATTCGGATAATTCCCCGTAAAAATATTTTTGTTGACAACAATTTGGCTCAGTTTGACATTCGCCCAGAACTGACTATTGGCGGAACAGCATCAAATCCACTTCTCGAAGGACGCATGGATGTTCTTTCTGGTGAATTGAACTATCTCAATCGAAAATTCACCGTTACCAGCGGAACAATTGAATTTGTCAATCCTGACAAGATCGAACCGGAAGTGGATATCATTGCCGAAACGGTGATTAATACATGGAAAATTGGCCTGACTATCAAGGGAATTGTGGGCAAAGAACTGTTCTACAAAATGGAATCTACCCCTCCACTTCTAGACAATGAAATCGTCGCTTTAATACTCACGGGAAAGCCGACGTTCACCGAAGGGGTGGCATTTGATCTCAACGAATTTCTCATGAAACAGCTCTCTTCAAAAACAAAGGAGCGTTTCGGCTTAGATATGGAATTGGATCTGAAAACGGGAAAATTCAAAATTGGTGAGCAGTTAAACCGAAGAGTCTACACAAACTATTCGATCGTTCAAGAAAATATGGAGATTAAACAGGTGGCGGAAGTGTTGATTAAACTTTTTGACCTGATCAATATTCGCGGTTTTGCCGGGAGCGAAGGCACCGCTGGCGGAGAGGTGCAGTTGAATGCTAAAATTCGCTGAAATTTTCATTGCTGTGCTCTGCGCAGTTGCCATTGCTTGTGGCGATACGCTGGTGTTTTCCGATTCGCTTGAACAGTCACTTCAGGCAGATCTGATCCGCAAAATTGTAGATACTGTTGCGCTGAGTTCGCCTGAATCTGCAAACAGACTTGCGAGACTGGAACGGATCGGCGTGATCGATTCGCTTGCCGCCGATGGTTCCATCACAGTGGTTCCCGCCGTTCGTTCGATTAAAATCCACGCGGCATTCCCTCTTTTTCGAACAGAAATCGAACAGGTCATGACCCTGCGAAGCGGTGACTTTCTCACAATAGAAAAGCTCGAAATACAGCGTAAAATGATCGTCGATCGCTATGGTCAAATCGGTATTATCAATCCTGAAATAACCTTCCGCACCGAACCGGTTGGAAAAACCGGTCTCGTAGATCTTCACGTCACGGTGGGCGATAAAGAGTTTCAGTTGGTAGGAAAAGTTCTCTATCGCGGAACGACTCAGTTCGGACCATTGGTTCATGGATGGAATTTCAAAGCATGGCATTATAAACGCTTTATGGTTTTACCGCAACGGTACCAGCGCGAAGATCTTCGCGATGATGTTCGAAAACTGAGGGAGTTCTATCGATCTATGGGGTACGCTGATGCTGAAATCAGTGTGCGAGACTCCGTCACTTATGCCAATGGCGGAGGACATCAGGTCATTGCACTTATTGTCGATATCAATTCGGGTATTTCTCACGCCCTGGAAGTGGAAAAGGTACACCCGTTTCGCCGCTCCGCTGTGAAAAATCTGTTTAATATGAAAAAAAAGGGGAGTCGTTCTGCCAGTGTTATCCGTTCGGGAACAACTCAACTGAAGTCAAATCTCGAAGCATGGGGGTACGATTCCGCTCGCGTGATTGTCACAGACACAACGATCTGGAAAGCGAAACGCTATCCGTGGCAACAGAAACAGCATACGGTTCGCGTCGAAGTGGGTTCGCGTAAAAAAGTGCGTTCTGTTCGCTATGAAGGTGTTCACTCGGTCCCACTCAACAAAGTGAAAGTGTTCTGTTCTACCAAGCGAGCGGATCAAAAAAAGAGACGCTATAAAGGATCTTTTTCTGAAAAAATATTCGCCGAAGATTGCCTTCTTATGGAATCGTATCTTCGCGATCACGGCTATCCCAGAGCGACCGTTGTGGGATCACACGAGTTTACTCGGCGCAATCGCGTGGCCGCTCACGTGGCTATCACAGAAAATAAACCCTGCACGGTTTCGACCATTTCTACCGCGAATCTTCCCGATTCTATTGCCGAAGAAGCAATTCTTTTGCTCTGCCGAGTAAAACCGGGTGAGTTGTGGAATCGCGAAGAGTTGCGGAACGATCAGCAGAAAATCACCGCTTTTCTGCGCAAAAAAGGGCTCCACTCTGCCGAAGCTCAAGTCACAGAAACATTTTCGCCCGATTCGTCGTCGATCAATCTACAGTGGGTGTTGAAACACAGTGTGAATCCTGCGATTCGCTCGGTTTCTTTTTGGGGAAATTATCACACGCGAAACTGGTATCTTCGCCGTACAGCCAAATTGGTTCCGGGAACTGATTATTCGTCGAGAAATATGAATGAGTCAGTGCGAAAACTGCGCAATTCGGGTTTGTTCTCGGCAGTAACTCCTGAGTTGATACGGTCAATGAATGGTGATTCTGTAGATATTCTTATTCGGTTGGAAGAGCAGAAACGGATGGATATCTCTGGTGCGATTGGATTTGAAACGGAAAAGGGCGTCTTTGTGCGCAGCTCTTTTGTTCACAGCAATCTTCATGGGTTGAACAGAAAACTTCAGGCCGATGCTGGTTGGAGTGATGTTGAACGAAAACTGCTTCTCATGCTCACAGAACCAAATCTCTTTGGTTCAACGGTGAAAGCGACAATTGGATTGGGCGGTCTACTTCTTTCTGAAAAAAATGTAGATTATCAAACGCGCGCACTTCGAAATAGCTACACCTTGGGTTGGAATCCGCGTCCCCCCGCTCTTTTTTCGCTCTCTGCTTCGTATTTGGTGATTAAAAACGTGGGGCTTTCGGGTCTTAAAGTGAAGAGAACCGATGGGGCTGCAGCGGTCACGACTGACTATCTTCGCCATACCATTACCTTTGGACCAGAATTTACCCTCGATTTTCGTGATTCGTTTATGAAACCATCGCGTGGATTTTTCCTTAAAGTGGAAAGTACGGTCTCACGCGGGGTGAATATTCTCTCCGATGACTACTGGAGAATTGTGGGCGAAACAAAGCTCTTCTTTTCGCCACTTGAACAGGTTACCGCTGCACTTCGCCTAAATACTTCCCTCCAGCGTCCCTATGGTAAAAATTTGTATACTCCTGTGGAGTCGCAATTCCGTTTGGGAGGTAATGGTTCTGTTCGCGGATTTGGAGAAAATCTTCTCTTTACCGATTCTACCGGAAAGAGTCTCACGGGGATGGGAGCGATATTTGGATCGGTAGAACTGCGACCACAACTGCTTTCATCGCTAGAAATACCCCTTTTCCTCGACTTTGGCTCGCTGACATTTACGGAAAAATTGACAGACCTTGAACCGGTTCGATTCACCGCTGGAACGGGAGTGCGTCTTCACACACCCATTGGCCCCATTGGTGTGGTTTACGGGTGGAAACTCAATCGCACCGAAGGAGATCGATCCGCAGGGAATTATCACTTTTCCATCGGCTATTCGTTTTAAAAAAAAGCCACCTCTATCGAGATGGCTTTGGGATACATATTACAATTGCTTTTGATTATTTCAGTATAACCATGTTGTTTCGGTGGATTACACTTCCGAACCGCACGGCACCAAGAATCTGGCGACTCTCTTCTGAATTTTTCCCTTTTATCCGCGTAATTTCTGACGAAGGGTAGTTCACTATTCCTCGGGCGACGAGTTGATTATCGCAAATAATCTTCACCGTATCGCCGTCGCTGAAATCACCTTCAATCGCAGTGATTCCCGCAGGAAGAAGGCTTTTTCCCTCATCGATAATGGCATCGCGCGCGCCACTGTCTATGTAGATTTCGCCGACGGGCATATCGGTGAAGGCGATAAAACGATCGCGCGAAGGCATTTTGTCTCTAAGCGGAAGGAATAGTGTTCCCAGTTTCGAATCGTTGATGCAGTCGATCAATTCGTTGTCATATCCATCGCCGACGATGGCGGCAATTCCGGCTCGGCAGCACATTTCCGAAGCGTTCAGTTTTGTCACCATCCCGCCGGTTCCCACATCGGTTCCTTCGCCGTCTGCCATTTTTCGCAAGGTCTCAGTAAACTCTTCCACGAGAGGAATATGTGATGCATCTGGATCTTTTTTAGGATTTGCGGTGTAAAGTCCGTTTATGTCCGTGAGAGTTATAAACAGATCGGAATCGGTCACCATGGCGATCTGAGCTCCCAGTGTGTCGTTGTCACCAAACTTGATTTCATCCACCCCAACCGAGTCATTTTCGTTGATTATGGGGATTACATTGTTTTCAAGCATTGCGTGAAGTGTATTTCGCAAGTTAAGGTATCTCTTTTTGTTGCGAAGATCATCCCATGTGAGAAGAATCTGTCCGCAGTGCTTGTTGTGGCGGTCAAATTTTCTGCGGTAAATGTTGAGCAGTTCGATCTGGCCCACACCGGCACACGCTTGTTTCAGAGGAATTGTCTTTGGCTTTTCTGTGAGACCAAGTATCAGCCTTCCGTGTGAAACGGCGCCGGAAGTCACGAGTATAACTTGTACACCGTCATCGATCAGTTGGGATATATTGGAAACGAGCGACGAGATTCTCTGAAGGTGTTCATTCTCGTGCTGAGGCATGAGTATTTTGCTTCCTACTTTTACAACAACACGTTTAATATCACCAAGTTCTTTACGATGTAACAGTGCCATTCTCTTATCCTGTTTTGGTTTTTTCTTTGTGAGGAAAATATATGATGTTCGCCACTCCCCGAATAGTTCTCAGCGTTTAGATCGCGCCAACCAGTGAAAGAATGAGTGGAATTGAACAGCCGACTGCTGCCGCCGCCAACGCGATAGCAACTTTTTTGTGAAAAGGTAAACCTTGTTGCGGCCACTTTCCCAAGACCGGCGCCTGAGAATAAGTGCGAATCTCCAATACATCTTTTCGATCAAAAAAAGCCGGAGTAGTGTTCGATTCTTGTTCGAAATGGGGTAGAATCACTTCGTTGTAAATTCTCTTGTAATTGATTTTGACCGCTGTTTCCAGAGAAAGTGTACTGCCAAGAGCATTGAGTGTTTCATTTGAAAAAGGGTAGACTGCCACCGCGCGATCTTCCAACTCCTGAATGCACCGAGCCACTTCGCGCTCTTTTTTTGTCCCTTCGAATCGAAAAGGAGTCACGCCGGAAACGACCAACGGTATCATTGCCTCAGCACAGAATATCTGAAATCGATGCATTATCAAAGGTGTTTTTTTGCCAATAAAACCGGTGACAATTATCAATTCAGAAGGTGTATAGGGAGTTATAATCTCGATAATTGCCTTTTCGAACTTCTCTTTAGAATCGATTGTAGACAATGAAACGTGGAACGCAGGAATCGTATCAGAGGTATTTGAAAGGTCGCTGTCGAGTAATACTATTGGAATATCTTTAGTATCAATATCTTTTATGTACGAAGCGATTGCACCACCAGCACCGCCGGTCCCGATAATCATTATTCCGCTCATTGTTCTCCTTTCGGTGCGGGGAATATACAATAGCGAAGCTGTTCATTTCACCGAAAGATAATTTCAGTTGTTGCTCAAGGAAACCATTCACAATTATGTTGCTCTTTTGCGATGAAAACCGTTAATATTAAGTCGCGCCCCAAATATGGCACACATTGATATATTTTAGGGCATGGAAAAACTAAATTTAAAAACAGTAGAAAAAGTCGTCCGTG
>JAIFMU010000098.1 GCA_020048285.1 bacterium
AGTGTGAGTATCACATCTTTGAGCACCGGTTGTTCAGGGACACCTGATTATACACGGAAGCTTGTTGAAAACAACCGGTCACAATTTGTCTCTTTAGGGATTCGTATCGATACGGTGCCAATCCGCGTTCTTGAATACTATACTATGTACACAGATCCAACAAATAGCTATGAGATTAGCACTGTAACCCCAATTCATTTTAAAAAGTCACAAAAGAAAGGCGTATTTGTAGAGTACACGCCTTGGGATTACCCAGCCAGCAAATTCATTAAACCGGCGGTATTTCGAGAAAGCACCGTTATGAAGGAGCTGTTGAGTGTATTCGCCGAGGAACAGTAAGGAGGACAAGTGGTTGAGAATTGCACACATTTAAATCAAAGTAATATATTAAGAAGTGTAACAACAGAATTGTCTTGTACCTAAACGGCGCTAACAAAATTATGTAAGTGCCTATGCTGATGACAGATCTACCGTACAAAACTGAAGTAAGTTGATTAATATAGACGTTTTACACAATGTTTAACGTAAAAACATCCAAACAGGAGAAAAAATGGCAAGTATCCCATTACAGTATAATGCAAAGACAAGATCAAAGCAAAGTAAGATTGTTTTGAGCCAATCCATATTCAGTTTACTTGGCACCGATGAACCCGCCCTCACAAAGGGGTTAGCATATTGTTTGAGCCGAAATGAAATATTCTTTAATGATTTGATTTCTTTACTCCAAAAAAGAAGCAATCTCAATATAACGGCCAAAAACATCACCAATTCGCGTATTGTTGCTGAAGAGACCACAGAAGAAAAAAAACGTGCAGATATAGTTATGTATTTTGACCATAGAGATATTTCTTATCGAATTGTTATCGAAGCGAAGCACCCAAAAGTCAGTGCGGACAAAGTAAAAGTAGCTGATGGAACCAATGAATACTGGAGTCAACTAAAACAATACGCGGCACAAACTGATGAGAAAACTTTGCAGATTGCAGTTCTTCTAACAAACATCAAAAACTTGCCTGAGATAGGTGGCATCGCCGATTCAGGTTTTAAAGCGTTTGTACCCTTAACTTGGGCAGACGTATTGACTCTTATTCGTAAAAATATAACAAATCAAAATGTAGATTCAATCTTGGATGAGTACTACCAAATTTTAACAAAGGAACGATCAGTGAAAACATTCGAAGTAGAAGTATTTAGTCCTGCATGTATGACCACAATTAAACGCATTATGAGATTGCACAATGGCAACTACGGTATTTACGCTTGCCAACCTGAACGTTCTATAAAAGAAGCACTATATTTGATGCCAAGATTGAGTTATAATCAGGATCAGGACACTGAATATGGAATTTTAAAGGAAAAGTTTCCAGAATATGAACTTGGTGACAAAAAAGGAAAAGGATTTGCTATAAACATGTATGAAGTCCTTGAAACATTTAAAGCATCGAAGGCTTCTATAAAATGCGAACTAAAACGCGAAGGTATTACTGAAGATGAAACAGCCTTTATGAACAATGCTCTCGTCTGGTGCGAAGAGTCAAATCTTGAGGAGAACGAAGAACTATTGATCTACAAATTGGGTAAAGAACTGGCATTTAATACACCAAAGTTTACCACAAATCAGAATAATACAGGGACCGTTTACTATAACCTGTCGGATATATGGGGGGGGCATTTACCGGCCAAGAGTGAATCAATTCAAATCGCATAAATTAGCGATGGTTCTTTTACTATAAAAGCATTATTTAATGATATTCACAGACTATAATTTTAGTTTTCCAAACCACCGTTTTCTAAACGATTTTGAAAAGGGAGTGCAAACTCCCTTTTCTTATGGGGAAATCGTTTATTTTTCGCGTTGATAAATCAAAGTGATGAAGTGACTCATATTTGTCCTTTCACAATTCCGTTTCATTTGCCTCCCTTACCGCTAAAAAAAGAGCACCGGATTTCCCCGATGCTCTCACTTCAGGCACTTGCTCACCCTCTCCGGCCATTGTGGTGACCTTTCAAAACCACGTAATACAATCCCACCGTTTGATACCCGCTTGCCGAACAGATACTCACACAAGGGCGACGGCGAGCGGAACCGAAGTTCCGAGTCAGTCTCGAACTCCACACCGTGCTTGCGACGTTTGTTCTCCACGACCAAAACCTGCTTCTGCTCCGAAGTCCACTGGTTCGTGGCGATCACAATCTGCCCCGCCGTAGGCCATTCCCGTTCTACCACCTGACGCTTTGTTACTATTTACAATTGAGCCAAGCTACCAATGAAATGAGCATCTCTTTTCTGAAAATCGAACCATGGTCGAACTGACGCGATTCATCGCACATACGATCCATCTTTTTGAGATTCACCGCTCCGAGTTTGGCACAGAATCGAACGAGTGCTTCGGATCGTTCTTCCTGTTCAAGTTTGAAAAAGAGATTTCGTTCTGCATAGAACTGCATCTGCCGAAATTGGCCACGAACCGCCGCAGCCATAAACAATGATCCATTTTCGGTGGAGTTACTCGCTTGAAAATCAAAACCAAGTGAATCAAGAATGTTCAGCCACTTCATCATGAAATTATCTGAAGGTTTCCAGTTTCTGCGGTAAATCCAGGCGAGAACATGCTCATCGAATCCATTTCGCATGTTAATGTTGACACTGCGTTCAGTCACGAGATGCCGAATAAGTTCTTCGTCACGGCGAGCAAACGCGATAAAGAGTGGGGTAGAACCATCGCGATCGGTTGCATAAATGTCAATCGATGTGGGTCGAAAGTATTCAATTGAATCTTTGCGAACGTTTTTCTGAACAGTTGATGGCATTGATTTCTCCTTTCTAATACTGATTTGAGCAATCTATACCAAAAGAAAAACTTAACGGGGATGAGTTGAAAAAACTTACAAGGGCTGATCTTTTGGTCGGGAAATTCAATATAGAGGCAAGTTGGAAAAACGGTGGTGTATATTTGGTTTAAATCAAATGATAACGTATACCCTATAGGGATTTTAATAACCTTCTGTTGACATCTTACACCCTTTCGGGTATATTTTTCGTAGGTTGCATAAATTTATACCCGATAAGGTACAAAAATGAACTCAATTGCCCAATTTGTGAAAGATCGACGGAAACTACTTGGCATAACGCAGACAGACCTCGCGGCAAAAGCTGGCGTAGGTCTTCGCTTTATTCGTGAACTGGAACAGGGCAAAGAGAGTCTTCGCATGGACAAGGTCAATGACGTTCTTGCTTTATTCAGTCATGAGTTGGGCCCAGTGGCTGTAAAGCGGGAGAGTGCTGAATGAGTATTCGTAAAGGAAATGTGTTCTATCGTGGTGAACACGCCGGAATCATCGAAGAGACCGATGATGGGTATCGGTTCACTTATGACAGCCAATATATCCAATCAGAAGCTGCTCAACCGGTAAGCCTCACCCTGCCGTTACAAGCCGAACCGTTTGCGGAGAAACAACTTTTCTCATTCTTTGATGGTCTTATTCCCGAAGGATGGCTTCTCGACGTTGCTCAGAAAAATTGGAAACTCGATCCGCGTGATCGCATGGGGCTTCTGCTGTCGTGCTGTAAAGAAACTATTGGAGCAGTTTCAGTCCTGAGGTATGAACATGAATAAGTGCCTATTCTGCTACAAACCGGTTGAAATTGGGGAGTATCACATTCCCTGTTGTAAAAAATTTTTTGGTACGCCGACAATTCCCGTTCTTCCCTATAGTTTAGACACGATCGAAGAACTTGCGAAAGAGATTGTAAATCAAAGTGTTTCTGTCACTGGAGTTCAAGCAAAACTTTCACTTCATTTAACATCTGACTCGAAAAAAGATTTGCGATTTACTATCGTTGGTTTGTGGGGGAATTTCATTTTAAAACCACCAACGAATGACTATCCTCACATGCCCGAAGTGGAAGATTGCACCATGAAATTGGCGGGACTGTTTAAGATTCCCGTGGTTCCTCATTCGCTGATTCGTCTCACATCTGGAGAGCTTTCGTACATTACTCGCCGTATTGACCGGAATCTTAAAACGGGAAGACCGATCCACATGGAAGATTTCTGTCAGCTTTCGGGAAGACTGACGGAACAGAAATATCGTGGTTCCATGGAGAACGCTTCAAAAGTGATTCGCCAGTACTCTTCAAATGCTCTGTTCGATCTTCTTACCTTTTTTGAAATCACGCTTTTTTCATTCCTGACCGGTAACGGTGACATGCACCTGAAAAACTTTTCTCTGATTCATTCTGAAAATGGCATGATTGGCTTAACTCCAGCTTACGACCTTCTCTGCACGCGGCTGTTCATTTCAGAAAAGGATGATCCCGAAGAGTTGGCTCTAACGCTAAATGGGAAAAAACGAATATTCAATCGAGATGATTTTGTTGAGTTTGGAAAAACTATCGGGCTTTCAGAAAAGCAGATTGAGGGTTCATTCAGAAAGTTTGCCAAGGCTGTTCCGCTGATCGAACCGGTGATTCGGGGATCATTTTTATCGAAATCTAAGCAAGAAGAGTTTCTGGGCATTATTACAGATCGAGCAAGACGATTGAGGATCAAAAAATGATTTCACCACGCCTACTTATAAAAACTCTGTATGATCACTTGTCATTAGTTGAATCTCTTGTTTTGAAAAGCAAAGATTCGCCTTTTTTTGACCGTGACCAACTTTTTCGAATTTCTTTAACGCACGCTGGACAGAATCGGCTTGAAGCTGAAGAAACGATTCGCACACTGATTTCTAAAGAGATATTGCTTCCGGTTGGAACAAGTGATGAGTTTCAAATTCACACGCCGGTGAGAGATTTTGTGCTCAGTTTGGCTCAGGAGAGTGAACTGGGGCTAGCGGAAACGATTCGCGTTGAAGTGGAAGAGATGCGCCGAATCGCTGATCTTATTCAGGATTTGCTGGTTAAAAATGATTTGTCTGCGGTTCAGGAGCAGACGGGCAAGCTGGGAATTCGGATGCAGGCGGTGAACCGTCAACTCGACCACGACAGACAGGCGATTCTAAACATCGCCGATCGTGCAAAATCCCTTCCCGCCGGAACGCCGCTTGATCAGCGATATCGCGAAGTTATCGACAGTTTTGATCGCTATGTAGAACCGATGATCCAGCTTCTTGCGCAGGATGCGAACGGGTTTGCCGCGCTCACCGAACGAATCGAAGATCAGATGATTCATGCCGAAACCATCTGCGAACAGATCGGTGCGCTCGTGAGTTGGAAACGTAAAATCAGTTCCACCGCACGCTATCTCAGAACTCTTCGCGCCGAAGCAGGTCAAAGTTTGACACTCTGCCGCGAAACCCTTCTTCCGCTTCGTGAAGAGTACCTGAAAAACTCATCGATCGCGATCGCTGTGGCAAAACTTCTTGGTGGAATTCGCAAAAAAGGGACATCCCGAATCATTCCCAAAAACCGGATCAACCTTGGCGGAACAAATCGAACGCAACGAGTGATTCCCGGTCGATTTGCGAAAGCGTATATGGCCGATCTTCTCAACTACCGTCCACTGGTGACGGTTTTCCCTGAATCAATCGATGGCCCGGCGACCATGCAACCTCGCCTTCGATTCAAACAAGTTGAATCAGATCTGGCGAACTTCCCTTCAGGCGAACATCTTCTGCCGTGGCTTCTCAGCCGATATCCCGAACAGGACGAAAAAGAGATTCTGCGAATCTACCATGAAATTGTGCGGCGCATGCCCGAATCGATTCGTCAATCAAATGAAGAACAGACGCAACAGCTGTATCAACACGCCGTTCGCTACTATCCCCATACGATCGAGGTACTGCAATGAGTTTAAAAAAGTCTCTGGACAGTTTGAAATATTCCCGCAAACTATTTGAATCATTTTCAGCGGGAAAACATATCGACTTGGTTCAGGAGAGCGAACTCTGGAATGCGCTCACCGGTGAACATCGCGAAAGCTACGAACAGCTTTTTGACCATCTCGGGCAGAATCTTGTAATCAATCCGCGCGGATTTGCCTATTTTGAAATTGAAGATTCCAATGCGAAAGGGCCGCGCCCGTTGGCACTTCTCTATCTGTTGATTTTTCAGAAACAGGCTGATGCCGGTCAGGATCTGAATCGATTTGATCAGTGGATTCTCGACAGTTCTTTTTTTGCCGAACTTCGTGATAAGAACAGAGATCTTCTTCGCGACGAAAAACTGGAATCCGACGATCGGTGGAAATTTGTCATAAACAAGGCAGTCAATCTCGGATTTTTTGCTAAGGAAGGAACCTCATTCATTCTCCTTCCGGCGACGTGGCGGTTTCTTGATCTCTTTCTTGAACTCTCCGATGAACTGGATGATTCCGTTGAAGATACAGAAGAAGAGTACGCCTCTGAAGAGGAATTTGACGAGATTGACACCATCGAAGAGGAGGAGTTATGAGCGAATACGGATTGAGACGATTGGTGCTTCTTAATAGTGCAAACTACGACCGTGCAGAAATTCCTCTTGATGATTCGGTTTCGATAATTGGGCCGAACAACGCTGGTAAGACAAGTATGATCAACGCACTTCAGTTTTTACTGATCAGTGATCGCCGGAACATGGATTTCGGTGCTCACGACGAATCTTCGACCCTGAAATTCTATTTCCCCAGCCAAAGCTCATACATTTTGCTCGAAGCCCAGCTTGAAAGTGGGCTTGTGGTTCTTGGGTGTGTCGGAAAAGGGGCATCCCATGAATATCAGCACTTTGCCTATAAAGGATCGCTGATGATTGATGATTTCCGACGTGAAAATGGCACGCTGGTTCAGGAACCGGATCTGCGAAATCACCTGGCAGAACAGGGGAGAACGGTTCACTATTTTCCGCGGGCCACGGAGTTTTTCGACGCGCTCTATGGCAAAACTTCCCGAAAAACACCGGTTGATCTCGACCTTCGGCTCTACAAACTCGAATCACTCAATCTGAAAACGGTGTTTCAGAAGATTTTGGTTCGAACCCTTCGACTTGATAAACTTCAGGCTGAAGATGTGAAAGAGTTTCTGTTGCAGATCTTTATGGTTGATTACGGAACCGGAGACATCGACTTTCACAAGATTTGGCACCGCGCTTTTGATACCGTAAACGGCGATCGCCTTCAGTATCAGGCGTGTCGGAAAATGGAATCGCGGATTCTCGATATGAACGATCGGTTTGAAGAGCGATTAAATCTTCGTGGCGAACAGAATCGGTTTGAACAGGAACGGCTGCAACTTCAGGATCAGCAGAAAACGATCCGGTTTGAAGATGAACAGCATGTGGAAGAACGATCTTCAAACAGACAACAGATTGCTTCAATTCTTGCTCATAATAGCCGGCAGAAACAGCTCGAACTGGATTTCATGCTGATTAAATCCCCTGAAGATTTGACGGTTCAGTTGCAACAGATTTCGCAGGATTTGGCGAACGCGCGAGTTCTGCTTCAGACCACAAAAAACGAATCTCTTCCGCAAAAAGAACGGGATTTCAAAACGCGTCAACACGAACTGAATCAACTCAAAACAGAACGTGAACAGGGCGAAAAACTACTGGGGTCACGACTTCAATCACTTCTTTCATCAGATGAGATGGATGTACTCAATGGATTGATACACAATGATCTGTTTCGTCTTGAATCATTGAACTGTGGCAATCCTTTGGAATTCGCTCGGTCATTTCAAGCGTTCCTCAAAAATCAGAACGAGATCCTAAATCTTTGGGGAATTACGGTTCCGCGGGAAAAAGTGATTCGTCCTTATCGGGTGAAAAGTCGCGAAGAGCTCGATCTTGAAATTGCGGCACGTACCCGTGATCTCAATCAGCTTCAACAGGAGATTTCCGCCCTTCGCGATCGAGTCGCACTTGAAAATCGGTGTCGCCAGTTGGAAACAGCTGAACAGCAGGCTCGCAAACAGATCGAAGAGTTTTCTGAACTTGAAACGCTTCGATCTGAATCTGCCAGTCGCCAGAACCGATTGAATCAACTGACCGAACGGCAAACAGAGATCGAACAACTTCGCGAACAAAATCAAAAGGATCAGGAGACAATTCTTGCAAAACTGAACAAGCTTGATTTTGATGCAAAGGAGTTGACCGTTCAACACAATGCGATTTCGTCACTTCGAGGACAGCGCAAAGAGAATGATTTGTCCTTTCAGAATCTGGAATCACTGCGTCATAATCGATGGTTCAGTTCATCACCGATCACACCGGAAAATCTTGTTCTTACGATGAAAGAGCAATCCGAAGATTGCAAACGGCTTCTGGAAACGGACAGTTGGCTTCGTGAGAAACTGCGCGATCTCTATCAGAATGGATTCACTAAATTTCAGGGGATTGGCGATGAAGATGAAGAGATTCAACTGGTGCTTAACTACGCGATCAATCTGGATCATGAAGAAGAGGTTCTTCAGAAAGCGTCGCGATCCGCGGTGACGACCGTGGCTCACACACTGAAAGAGCTGAAAAATCAGTACGAAAAGTTTCAGAATCATCTTCAGAAATTTAACCAGCTTATTGGCAAACGAAAACTCTCAGATCTCGACCGGTTTCGCATCGAACTGCGGGAACATTCGGGGCTTCTCGATGCGATTCGTACCATTGTGGCCGGTTCCGAATCAATCGATCTTGATTTTTTCGACATGATCAACGCCGGAGCTGATTCGATTGGCGATCGTGAACTGGATCGCGCGAAAGATCAGCTTCTTAAATTCAGCAGTGACAAAGGAAGTTTACGGCTCGATCATCTGTTCGGCCTTGAGTTCGAAGTTGCAAAAGCTGGTCACCCCGTGCAGCGGTTTGATCAGCTGGACAAGATTGGATCGAACGGAACGGTGCTCATGGCAAAACTGATTTCCGGATTGGCACTGCTCTATCAGATGCTCGATATAAATCACACGGCGCAGACAATCTGCTATCTCGATGAAGCGGCTAGTCTTGATGATGCCAATCAGCAGAGTCTTATCGCTACGGCGCAAGAGTTCGGATTCAATCTGTTTTTCGCATCGCCAACTCCGCAGAACACCGTTCGCTACTGTGTTCCCATCGAAAAACGAAATGGTCGCAACTCAATTACGATGAAATCTTGGCAGATTTTCGAAGATCTTGAGGTTGTTTCATGATGGCGCACTGGCTTTCAACACTGGAAAAATTAGCAGAATTTGGTGAAACGCCATCCTCATCAATTCCGCAATCAATTCGCAAAAAGTTGGAACAGTGGGGCGAACGAACCGGAGCTGTTTCGGTGGAACGGCAGGGGAGAGGTTCCGTGTTCCGCGTGAAAAGTCTTGTGATTCTATCAAATGAAATTCGTGCAATCAGTCCGCAGGTTGAGACAGAATCGGAATCATCACGGGCGATCAACCTTGGTCGATTCGGCGATACAAAAACCGGCAACTCCCGCCACGAAATCATCTACTATCTCGGAAAATCGATTGGCCCTGATGTTCGAGTGTCACAATATTCTACATCGGTTAATCTAATTGAAATCAGCACATTTACCGGATCATTTGTCATTCCGATTTCGGATCGTTTCGGTCCTTGGGAAAGTGATTTTCCCCTTCTATTGGTGGAAAACCAGGCTGTATTTGACGATACTTCGTGGATTGAATCGGGGTGGAGTGGAATCATTCTTTACTATCAGGGAAATCTTTCCGATCGACTTCTGTCATGGCTTGCAAAGTCAAGTATCACATCGGTGACCATCTTTCCCGATTACGACGGTGTGGGAATATCCAATTTCGCTCGCCTAAAATCGGCGGTTCCATCGGCGAACTGGTTCTGGAAAAGCGGGTGGGAGTTTGCATTGTTGAAATTTGGAAATCAGTCACTGTGGCAGAAAGAAGATCAACGATCACAGGTGGAAAAGTGGTCAGATCTCTGGGATTCAGAAGAATATCCAGATCCACAGTTGAAGGAGTTGATCAAACTCATGCGGATCGAAGGGAAAATGCTTGAACAAGAGTGGGTTCTGGTCTGATTTTTTTACAGAAAGAAATACAAATTTCATTTAAACAGATGGTATCGAAATGGCCTCAAAATTGAAACTTTTAGAATTAGATAAAGAGCGGGTTGCCCGTTCAAAACAGTTTCTTAAAAAAATGGGAATGGGTGAACTGATACCTAAGATGACCCGGAATCTCATTTTCTACAAACGGCTCACAGAGGAGATTTTCACGTCAGAATTTCTGCAGGATCATCCCGACATTCCTCCGCATACGATGCGTGAAATCAAAGAGGTGTGTCGGCATGTTTTCCGTCAACCGACAATGTTTTCGCTTCTGGGGAATTGCAAGGAAGCAGTTCTATCAATTCGGGATATGCAGGATTTCATATTCACACTTCCCCGGGCACTGCGCGTCGATCTTCAAAAGAGTGAAATGCTTGGTTACTACCGCGATAGATTCGACCAGTACCAAGAACACATCATGACCCAATATATCAAGACCAGAAATATGGCGATGAAAAGCACGGTAATGTGTTATTCGATGCTCGATGGAATTGGGCTTTTCACCTACGACATCGATACATTAGGCAAGTGCCGGGATGGGCAGGAGATGCGTGAGCGGATTTTGATTCAACTTCGAAAGCCGCAAACGAGAAAAATCATTCGAGAAGGAAAGCCGCGCACAGCGTATCAGGCGCTGTTTACCCCGAAGGAGCGACAGAAGTTTATTCATCTCACTTTTTCAATTGATGGAAAGATGGTTCCCGCCTACATTCAATCACACGCACTTCGTCGAATCGAAGAACGGTTCGATATTTGTCTACCTGCGATGGCTCGCGAAGCAGTCTTTTGTGTTGCCCATGAAAAAGAGGCGATTCTGTACAGAGGAAGCTATTTGATCCCTTGCGATTGGGATGAAAATCGCGTCGGCTATCTGGTCTGTGAAATGGTCGATGATATCTGTCTGATTACCACATTTCTCTTTGTTGTGCACAATGGAACGCCCGAAGGTGACCGGTTCATGGAATCGCACGGATTGACTCACAAAGATGTTACCTATTTACAGATCGACCAGCTTAGCCAATTTTACTCCAATGAAGTGCAGAACAACCCACTGATGCAGGAACTTTTCACATCCTGTGATCTATCCTATTTGCTCAATCTTAATCTGAAGCGAATTGCACTTTCACCGCTTGCTGCCAATGATGAACTCTACCGGTTTCTGCGGCAGGTGATACTTGATCGTGAAGGGCGGGGGAGTCGTTAAAAAAGCCTGAACCGAAATTCAGGCTTTAAGAGTGACCATTTTCATAGGAATTTTTTTCTATGACACCCTGTCGCTTTTACGGACAATTTACACTACCATATTTTCGGCAAAATACTCTTCTTCGAATTCAACAGGGGATTTGAAACTCAAATAGCTGTGTATTCTGGTTCTATTGTAAAAACATCACGCTAATCAAACAGTTCAAACTCCATCATTTTCAAGGTCGTCAGACCTTCAATTCTTCGATAAAGCCATTCCCGCTTTATTGCTCCATTAAAGAATTCTGCAACCGCATTATACCCCATGGGTAGGCTCCGCGCTCCCAGCAGCCACCTTTACGACTAATGCTCTGAACTCCACCTAATCCCGAAAGTAGTGCGCGATATTCTCTGCTTGCATACTGACTTCCTCGATCTGAATGGAATATGAAACTAACCTCCCTCTCCTGCCCTCGGCGAACCATTACCAGTGCTTCATTTTCCAAAGAGGCATTCATGCGCTCTGCGATAGCCCCTCCTGCGATTTTTCGTGAATATAGGTCGATTGCAGTGGCAATGTAAAGCCAGCCGTTTCTTCCGGGAACATAGGTAATATCACCGACATATACCATGTTTGGCCCTGCTGCCCGAAAGTCCCGATACTGAAGATTTTCAGCACATGGTTCGTTATGCCCGGAATCGTTTGTTTTCACCGTTTTCGCTTGTATGTGAACTCAATCTCATTTGCTCTCATACGATTGCGGATTAACTTGTCACCTTGGAAATAGCCCTGTCTTGCCAGCTCTTCACGAACACGCTCCACTCCATAGGTTCCGCGCCCTTTCTCATATGCGGTTAAGATCTTTTGGGCTAACTCACTGTAATCCATTGAACTCCCGGATAACCCGCGCTTACACCAATCGTAATAGCCGGATCTCGAAACATCGAGAAGTTTACTCAAGAGCCGGAAGGGATACCCGG
>JAIFMU010000232.1 GCA_020048285.1 bacterium
CCGATGGTTCACAGATCACATCGGCACATCCGGTTTCGATCGCACTGACCGGCATACCATCAAACTCACACGATTCTGGCGATTGAACAATTACTTTTCCACCGCTGTTTTTGATTGCTCGAACACCGACAGATCCATCGGAACCGGTTCCGGAAAGAATCACGCCGATTGCCTGTTCGCCCCGATCTTGGGCCAGCGAGTTTAAAAAGTAGTCGATCGCCAGTCGAGCACCTTTGTGAACCGTCGGTTCCATCAACTGAAGCACACCGTTCAGAATCGCCATGTCGAATCCCGGAGGAATCACATAGATCGAATTGAGTGCAACTTCCATCCCATCGGAAGCCTCATAGACGGGAAGATCGGTGACTCGCTGGATCAATTGAGGCAGGATGCTTGGCTGATCCGGTGCAAGATGTTGAATCAGAACAAAGGCCATGTTCGGTGGCGCGACAGCGGAGATCTCTTTAAAGAGTGATTCAAAGGCATGAAGTCCGCCAGCGGAAGCTCCAATGCCTACAATAGGGAATTTTTCTGACATGGATATTCTTTCTGGTTGGGAATACAGGAAATGGTGATTCTAACATCATTTTGCCGTAGGGGCGAATGCTTTTCGCCCCTTGCCCCTCAAATAAACGATTGAATTCATGGCCATGAAAGGCAAATGGTATTTGCCTCTAAAGCATATTTCTGGTGCAAGTCCGCGATTAACTCACTAAACTGATTCATATTCAACAATATACCTTGCCATCATCTCCGCGAGATCATCTTTCCCAAACGGTTTTGCGATACTGGCCGTAAATCCGTAGGCCGTCGGATTTGTCATCACCGGATCATCGGCATACCCGCTTGCCACAAAAACCGGAACCAGTGGATCAATTTTCCGAATTTCAGCCACCGTAGCAACGCCGCCCATGCCGTTGGGAACCGTCAGATCGAGAATCAGTGCGGCTATTGTTCGGCCCGCAGTAATCTCTTCGTTAAACTGTGCAATTGTTTCTTTGCCATCGCAGGTGCACAGTGGTAGATAACCGGAATGCTTTAGCATCCCACTGATCGTTCCGCGCATCATCTCTTCATCGTCCATGACCAAAACTGTTCCACAACCTGAGTGTATCACACGATGTGACTTTTGCAAATCTGAAACACGGCTCAAAACTGCCGGAAGATACACAGTGAAAGCAGTCCCAACTCCTACGGTAGAATCCACATCGATACAACCACCGTGTCGCTTAATAATTGAATAGCACGTAGCGAGGCCCAATCCATGCCCCATCTCTTTAGTAGTAAAAAAGGGATCAAAAATATGAGAAATTGCTTCTTCTGCGATGCCTAACCCAGAATCTTTAATAACTATACGGATGTAGTTACCGACAGTCAGAATCGGATGTTCATTTTTTTTGATAGAACAGTTTTCGGCAGTCAGATGAATCAGCCCTCCGTCAGGCATAGCTTGTTGAGCGTTAATCACAATATTGTCTATCACCTGACCGATCTGATTGCGATCGAAATTGCACGCATAGAGATTGGGGGCAACGGTAAAATCACAGGAACTTTTCGATCCGCTGAGGGCAAAGCGAGCGGTCTCTTCGACAAACGGAAACAGCTTGGCCACTTCGCGAATAGGAGCACCGCCGACAGCGAAAGTTAACAGTTGTTGTGTCAATCCGCGGGCGCGATCAATTCCTTTCACCGCTCGGGCCAGATCGTCTTTCACCGGCGATTCGTTCGATTCAAGTTGTGCCAGCTGAATATACCCGAATACTCCTCCCATAAGATTGTTGAAATCGTGAGCAATTCCTCCCGCCAAAAATCCCAGTGACTCCAGTTTTTGTGTCTGTTGAAGCTGATATTCTGCTTTCATGCGTTCTTCTTCAAACTTTTTGCGAATGGTTATGTCCTGATTAACGCCAATGTAATGAGTCAGATTTCCCGAACCGTCGTACTGGGCTGTCGCGAGCCCAAATACCCACGAGATTTCGCCGTCTTGACGAAGGAATCGATACTCATGCCCCCATTGCCCCTGCGACATAACCATTGTATCCCATTTATCAGACACGACCTGACGATCATCGGGATGAATAGCCTCTTTCCACCCATCACCGCGAACCTGATCCAACGTAAGTCCTGCCAGTTTACACCATTCAGGATTGGCGTATATACAGTTCCCTTCTGAATCGGTCATATAGATTCCGATGGGAACCAGTTCCGTGAGCGATCGAAACTGTGCATCGCGATCGCGGAGTTTCTGTTCCGCCTGCTTTCGTTCGGTGATATCCATCGTGACCACCACCGCGGCGGTTCCGGGGAGATGAAGCGGCGCGGCAGTTACCTCGGTCCAGATCGGTACATTATTGGGCGAAATAATTCCAATTTCTAAGGGAGGAATAATTCGATTCAGATCGACCGCTAATTTCGAAGGAAACTCGTCAATAGAGAGTGGTGTACCATCGGTTCGAAGAAGATTTTGATCCGTGAATGAGAGTTTTTTCACCGATGAACGCGACTGTTGAAGAATTTTTTCCAGAGCAGGATTGCACTCGATTATTTCGTGTTCATGATTCACCACCGCAACCCCCACCGGAAGGATTTCGAACAGGCGCCTCCACCGCTCTTCGCTCTCCTGAAGTTCTAATTCCGCCTCTTTGCGATCGGTTATATCTCTTCCGACAGCCTGAAATTCAAGTAATTTTCCATTCGGACAGAATATTCCTCGATGATTCCAACTCTGCCATCGAATTGTGCCATCGGCGAGAATTACCCGATGTTCAAAGGAGGTTATGGGTGAATCTGGCGAAATCGATTTCAGATGAGAGTCAATGATATTTGTATCAGACTGAGGAATGTTGGGAATAAAGTTTTTATCCATCACTTCTGATCGCGATTTGTGAAAATACCGCAAATACGCTTCATTGACAAACGACAGGCGACCGTCGGGAAGGTATCGGCAGATCAGTTCCGTTTGGTCTTCGATAATGGCGAGATAGCGAGATTCACTTTCACGGAGAGCACGTACCGCCTTTTGAGTTTCTGATTCTGCTTTTTTCCGATCATCGATATCGATCATGATGTTTCGGGTTACCACCGTTTCATCAACATCGGTTGATGTGGTTGCTTCAAATCGAACCCAAAAGGGTGCACCATCTGATTTTACCATACGAAGTTCACAGGTCTGAACGGTTCCTTCTTTGCGCTGTTCTTTCCGGTGAAGGTAGTAGATATCTTGATCTTCACCAAAGATAAACTGCGTTATCGGCCGTTTACTGAGACCACATCGCGTTGTCCCAAACATGGTTGCGGCAGTGAAATTTGCTTCGATTATTTCACTCGAACCATTTACGGTAAGGTACCCCACCGGAGCCAGATCGTAGAGATCGAAATACCGAGTTTTGGTCAGTTCGAGTTCATGCTGAATTTTGCGAAGTTCATCGTTTTGCATCTCCAGTTCGATCTGATGGACCTGAAGTTCGTAGAGAATATCATTTTCTGTAGCAAGATTTTGATCCGACAGCGGAAATTCCCGTTGATCTTCTTGGAGCTGGTAGCGTTCGACTGCATCTTTGCGAAGAAGGTTCAGGTCTGAGAGGTAGTTTTTGCTTTGTGCCATGGAGAGATTCCTTTGTTGAGATCAATTAATAGACACCGTATAGAATTTCAAAGGTTAATTTCGCGTCGTTCAGGGTTTAAGTTTTATTCCAGAGCTCGCCGAAAGCAAAACCGCTTCGACAGGCCCCGTCACCGATTCAACTGGACTAAGTACCTCTGCTACAGGGCGAATCCCCTGTAAAATCGGAGTATCTTACAAATAATTTTGGTTCATTTTTGATATCTTATTGCGAACGTTCATTAATTCATACCCACAAATGGGTTAAAAAAGGAGCAAGCCACAAACGAGAAGCAAAAAGAAGAAATACAGATCGGAATTAATACCAGCAGCGCAATTCTTGGAGCTTAAAGCAATGAATGCTTTAGGTATCTATGATGGAATCATCAACGGGCAGGGAGAATAAGCAAGGTAAGTATACCGCCGTAAATAAATATTAGCAACGAAATAATTGGACACTGTCCACACGCAATTCTAGGCATTTCGTTACAATCTTAAAAAATTGTGTTGCTCGAGGCCTGGCAGTAAACCACGCTTCTGAAACATACACCTCCCACTGTAATAGGGTCCCAGAGAAATCCTGCATCAGCCTCGATCTAACAATTTCTTTTCCATTGTGACCTAGATACAGTGCCTCACAATCTACAGATCCTAGTTTTTTTGCACGGTATAACAGTAGAATGCAGATCCCATGGTGGTGATTAACACTAAAACAACGCACGAAGCCGCTTCTAAAATGTGAAGTTGCTATTCAGCTCCCACACCCCATTCACTCTCCATTCGGAGATCATCATCTCACTTTCCATATAACCTCCGCTCATTTCCCAAAAAAGAACACACCAAACCACATCACTCACCCAACGCTAACTACAACCTCTCAATTGGCTCGCAAACAACGATCCATGCAGTGACAAATGAGATTTGCATTCGGAGACCATTATCTTGTCATGTCCAAAATGTTTGAACAATATTAACACTGTATCCTAACACTAATCTAACACTTATAAATGATATTTACGGGGTAAGAAAAATTAACGACAAAATGTCTTGATACAATTGAAGGAGAGCGTATGAAAAACATGGCAAAATTTGCAGGAATCGCAGCACTGGTTATGACTGCTAGCGTATTTGCGCAAACTGATGAAGCAGCACAAGATAACACAGAAGCTACATCTGAAGTTACTATTGAAGAGCAAGTATCTACAATGGAAGGTAAGCTCAACGGTCTTGAAGAGAGCTATCTCGAAACAAAAACAACTGTTGACAAGCTAAAAAAGATCAAAGTTTCCGGATACATACATGCCGAAATGCAGATTAAAACGCAAGACCCTGACAACAAGGGGAAATGGAGCGAATATAACACAAACCTTCAGATCCGTCGCAGTAGCTTCAAACTCGAATATGCAGGATCGCTTGCAAATGTGGTATTCTCGTTTAACCCGATCGGTGGAACGGATCCGTTCGAAGTAAAAGATGTGTATGTCAATTTTAAAGATCAATGGACCAAGATGAACTGGATTCAGGCTGGTTATCAGGATGTTCCGTTCGGTTTTGAAAACGGTTACTCTTCAGGAACTCGCGAAACTCCAGAACGCTCTAAAATTGTTACCACGGCTTTCCCCAGCGAAAAAGACATGGGTGTATACTACATGCTCAAAGGTCACGATGGATCAAAAAAAGTGTTCCAGATTATGAACCTTGTGGTTGGTGTAAACAACGGTTCAGCAAGTGGTAAGCTCGCAAAAGAACTCGACAACGCAAAATCAGCAGTTGGTCGCCTTAGATTCAACGTTCCAGCCAATGCAATCAATATGAATTTCTCCGGTGGTGGATCGGGATATTACGGAAATAATATTCATGCAACCCCCACTGACTCGATTTCAAAAGCGAACAAGTCAACAGCACTCTATACCTTCAACACGAATACAAATTCGTGGGTAGAAGATAAAAGCGCTTACACTAATAAGCCGCTGGAGCGCTACTATGCAGGTGGTGACCTTCAAATTACCGCGTCGCTTCCTATCGGCGGACTCAAAGTTATGGGCGAATACATCCAGGGAGCACAGCCTTCTGTAAGTAAGTCGACAACAGTTCAAACATCCGGTGCTTCGACAGGAACTCAAATGCGCAATATCAGCGGTTGGTATGCCATGTATGTTCAGAACTTCGGCAAAAAAATCCAGGGTGTTGTGAAATACGATTTCTTTGACCCGAACACCGATATCGCCGGCGATGATATCACTTATTCTTTGGGAACCGTAGAATTGGCGCAGAAAAACCTCGGAATTGGTGCAAACTATTTCGTGAACGACAATATCAAATTGTCTCTGTACTGGGATCACATGATGAACGAAACATCTAAAAACGTATCTATTGATCCTGCGGGAAAAAAGAATCTCGCCTATGATTACAGCAAAGATGTAAAAGACAACCACGACAAAGTGACCATTCGCGTTCAGGGTCGTTTCTAAGAGTATCAAATTTTCCGGGGCAGAAAAAACTGCTCCGGTTCTAAAAAAGATTTTAAACAAAAGGATTGTAGTATGATGAAAAAGATTCTAACTCTTGCGCTTATCGCAACAGCAGCAGTATCGGTACTTGCAGCTCCAAAAGCAAAAATCACCGTAAAAGGTTCAGACACGATGGTAATTTTGGCTCAACGTTGGGCTGAAAAGTACATGACTGCTCACCCAGACGTAACAATTCAGGTTACTGGTGGTGGTTCAGGTACAGGTATTTCTGCTCTTGTAAACGGAAGCACCGACATTTGTAACGCTTCACGTCCTATGAAAGGAAGTGAAAGAGCGAAACTTAATGAACGGTACGCGTCAAATGGTGTTGAAATCAAAGCGGCAAAAGATGGTATCACTGTATATGCTCACCCTTCAAATACAGTTAAAGACCTCACTCTTGCTCAGCTTGCTCAGATCTATACCGGCAAAATCACCAACTGGAAACAGGTTGGCGGAGCGGATGCAAAAATTGTAGTATACGGACGTGAAAACAGTTCTGGTACTTACACCTACTTCCTAGATTTTGTTCTTAAAGGAAAAGACTATGTCGCTTCAATGCAGTCACTTCCAGGAACTGCAGCGGTAGTAAATGCTGTTTCTAAAGACAAATATGCTATTGGTTACGGCGGAGCTGCCTATGCAAAAGGCGTAAGAGAAGTCCCTGTTAAAAAAGATGCTACAACCCCTGCGTATCTTCCAGAAGCGAAAACTATCGCTAACGGGACCTACCCAATTTCACGCTACCTCTACCTCTATGTTGTAAACAAACCTACCGGAGCAATGAAAGCGTATATCGACTGGATTCTCTCGGCTGAAGGTCAGGCAATGGCAACTCAGGTTGGATATTTCCCTGCGAAATAAAAGAACTTTTTTGTTCGAAAAATTGCTCTCCCGTTTTTCGGGAGGGCATTTCATGTTTCGGAAATCTGATTCGAACTCTTTTGAAAGACTATCACGTGGTTCTTCTAGAAAGATTTTCATATCATTCACACAAATTATTTGAGAATTAGTACTATTG
>JAIFMU010000123.1 GCA_020048285.1 bacterium
CCGTTCCATACTTTTCCAATAAAATTGTCACGCGAAAAAAGCTGTATATCTATTTAAATCAATGACAACTTAATTATCGGACAGGCACTAATTATCGAGCACAAAGTGTCCGGTGGCGGACGTGCCGAAGGAAATCGCTGTGGAGCACTTCACGCCGCACTCATTCTCGAAACAGATCCTCAGAAACAGCAAAAAATCAGCGATGAATTCGAACAACAAGCAGGATCGATTCAGTGCAAAACGATTCGAGCAAGTGGTCAACTCTCATGCAAAGGGTGTGTAGGGACGGTGGCCGATCTTCTTGTCAAGCATCAAGCAAACTAACTCGTACAGTTTCGGTATAACTATATTAGCGACACCGCCGGATCAGCAATTCGGCGGCTTTTTATCCGGAGCAGCGCTATGAAACTGACAATTCTTCTCTGTCTGCCCTTTCTCATTGTTGCAGGAGAACGAGTTCGCGGATCTATCACACAGGATCAGCCACTTCTTCACGCCGCATCTGAACGAGGTTGGCTCATTCGTAATGACTACCCCAAAGTCACTAGTTCTGATTCAGGAAATCGCCAGCGCGGAGACTTCCGCTACTACTGGAGCAAACTAACGCGCGGATCAATAGAACGAGAACCGTTCGGTTCAGGCCTCACTGAATATTTCCACAACCAAGATTTCACCTATTCAGCACAAGAACAAACAGTTGCATCGATCAGTGCCACCGGTGACATTATGTTCCAGCACAATATCGACAATTCACCCACCGCCAATCTCTACGGAACGCCGGGACAACTGCTATTCGGCGCAGATTTTGTAACCGCCAACTTGGAATCACCGCTCAATTTCGAAAAGCGCCCCCGTGGATTTCCCCGCTTCAATCTCGATAAGAAAATGTTTGAAAAACTCGCGGGGAATGGGAAAAAACAGTTCAATCTCTTTGCAACAGCCAACAACCACATGTTCGATGACGGCATTCGCGGGGTCATTTCCACCAAATCAATTCTCGACTCCTGCGGGATTCTTTCCGTGGGGACCGCTCGATCTGCTCAGGAACAGGATCAGTTCCCCATTGTTTCAGTCAAAGGAATCAAAACCGCCTTTATCGCCTTTGCATTTGGCACAAATCGGGTGAAACAGCCCCAAACACCGTTCTACGGCAACATTGTAAAATTGAATGACATCAATCATGATCAACAAGACTTTTCACCAATTTTCGATCAGATTGATTCTGCAAAAGCGCGCGGTGCCGAGGTGATTTGGGTAAATCTTCACTGGGGAGCAGAATGGGAACTCTACCCTCCTGTGCGCAATGTGACTCTAGCGCATCAGCTGGCCGAACGAGGAGCCACTGTTATTATAGGACACCACCCGCACTGCCTGCAACCAATGGAAAAATTCACCACTAGTGATGGCCGAGAAACCTTCATCGCCTACTCTTTGGGAAATATCACGTTCAACTACCATTGGATTGAACCGGCCAAAACCGGCGGCGTAGTTTCGATCGATTTCGCGCGCACCTTGAAAGGGATGGTGAGAATCAGCAAAGTCAATTTTGTTCCAACGTACCACGCAATGAACATCAAATGGGGCGATAAAACCGTGGGGATCAACAGTCAGATTTGGGGAATCGACGAAGCCGCATTAGCGCTGGCTATCGATCCAAAACACTCCGGATTCAATCGGCGCAACCGCAAAGAGATAATGATCTATACACATCAACTTCACACGGCCATTATAGGTAAACAGGCTCACACAATTCTCTACAAGCCTGCCGCTGATCAGTTCAGCGCCGTAGAATGGTTGATTCAAAACGAACAACTTACCGCAGATCAATCTGGTGAAAAAAATACGCTTCCAAGAAACTAACCGCTCATTGTGCAAAGGGGCCAAACTCACTAGAGTTCGGCCCCTTTGTTAATTTTGTATTACCTGTTACCGTTTTATACGTCACTTCTCGCGGCGAGCATTGTCGAAAGTTGGTTCCCCGTAACGGTGCGAAAATCATCGGCAAATCGAGTCATGTCGACATAGCCACACTTCTCGCCCAACTTTTCAGCTGTTCCGCGAAAGCCATCATTGATCGAACCAATAGCATGGTGAATTCGCACATGTGTAATAAACTGATCAAGTGTCATATCTAATTCGCGACGAAACAGGGTTTCCACAAAACTCTGCCCTGTGATAAGTGCGCGACAAGCTGATTCTGATGTAAGCTCAGGATCGTAATAGTGGCCTTCAACGTATTTACACACCAATTGTACTTCACTGTCCATGACCGAAATGCGCGTGCGAGTCAAGAAGTTCTTATGGCCATCCTTTTTGCGGATAACTGTTTTTTTCTCACGAACCATGCGCATCATAGTAAAGCCAAAGAGTCCCGCAATTATTAAGGCGAGAACAGTGACAACGCCCACTTTTAAAAATTGAACAACAGTTGAACGATCTTTCGATTCTTTCACAACCGCTGCACTGTCCAACGAATTAGCCTTTGCTGTAGCAGCCTGCGAAGCGGAATCAAAATAGCTCGATGAATCGATCAACACGAGCGTGTCCACACTCCTAGCGGTAGGCGCAGGTTCAGCCTCCAAAGAGTCCTCTTTTTCTTCGAGAGAATCTGCGGTAAGACTCTTTGTTGAATCTACTTTCATGGTACTCTTTTTCGAACTGCTACTGTCGCTCTTTACACTACTTTTCTCCTTCGAATTAGCAGTTTTCTCTTTTGAATCGCTCTTTTCGGTGGTCGGTTTCCCCGCGGGCGTTTCGCTCTTAGCTGAAACAGGTTTTGCAACAGTGGTCGATTTTACGGAAGAACTCTTTTCAGTGGTTGATTTTGCCGTACTCGTTGACGATTTCGTTGTGCCTGCTTTATCCGTTGCGGGTTTTGCAGCAGCGGTCGCTTTTGTAGCCGTCGAAGTCACCTTTGAAGTGGAACTCTTTTCTGCAGTCGATTTTGTCGCAGTAGTGGTCGTTTTTGCGGGGGAACTAGCGGGTTTCGCCACTGGTTTCGTTTTTGTTGAGTCTGCAGCTGCAAAGGTCAGTGAAATTGCAAGAAGAGCGGCAAGAACTGGTTTCATTTGGTAATCCTATCAATCACATGTACAAAAAAATGTCTCGGAACAGTGTGCGCTGAAATGTGTATCATTACGCAGTGGGATCAAAATCCCCGAACATCGCTTCGACATAGGCAACAGGATCGAAATCCTGCAGGTCGTCAATTCCTTCGCCAACGCCGATCTTGCGAACGGGAATGCCAAACTTTTTGGTAAGCGCGATCGCCACGCCGCCTTTAGCTGTTCCATCCAGTTTGGTCACCACAAAACCGGTGACTTTTATAATTTCGTTAAATGCTTCGGCCTGTTTGATCGCATTTTGACCAGTGGTTCCATCGAGCACAAGAAGTACTTCATTCGGTGTCCACGGATTTGATTTTTGCAAGACCCGTACAATTTTATCGAGTTCGGTCATGAGATTCTTTTTATTGTGTAGACGCCCGGCGGTATCGATAATCATCACATCGTGACCGCGCCCTTTTGCCGCTTCCATACCATCAAACACTACCGAAGCCGCATCGGCACCTTCGTGCTGCCCGACAAAATCACTACCCGTGCGATCAGACCAAATCCGCAACTGTTCCGTCGCCCCAGCGCGAAAGGTATCCGCCGCGGCGAGAACAACCGATCGTTTCAACTGGCGATACTCGTTAGCTATCTTTCCGATGGTTGTGGTTTTGCCCACGCCGTTGACGCCAATCACGAGAATCGTCCACGGTTTCGGCGGGAAATCATCGGGATCTTTTACGATCAACAGGTGATGAGCGAGAATCCGTTTCATGATTCCATAGGCTTCTTTGCACGAGGTGATTTCGTACTGCTCTACTTCGCGGCGAAGTTCTTCCACCACTTCCAAGGCTAAATCAGCGCCGACATCAGCGGTGATCAAAGCATCTTCAAGGGATTCATAAAAATCATCCGATACAACCTTGTCGTGTTCGACGATTGCTGCAATTTGATTTCGCGTTTTGGTCAAGCCCTCTTTTAGTCGAGCAAAAAGATTCATAGTGACCACCTCTCATTTTATTTTTTTACGCTCAAATATACGTTATCACCAATGGCGATCCACATGATTCATAAGCGATTTACACAGAGAATCATGTTCACAAAAAGTTCCCCAATTTGAAGTAAACAATCAAGAAAGGCACGATCCTTTCGAATCGTGCCTTTCTATTTCGGTCTAAACCGATGTTACTTCAATTTAACCGTACGCTCTTCAACAGCGATACGACCTTCTTTTTTCAAACCGTAAAGCACACTGAACAGGTCAGTTTCGGTCACTTCGAGACCTTTTGCTTTTACCGCCGCAAGGATCGCATCAACCGTAGACTCTTTGGTCGCCGCAAGAGCTTCCATAGTGATCTTTTCGTACGTGTATTCGATACGATTTTCGTTCTTCATAAGTTCGGTGTGCATGATCTGCACTTTCTTACCGATCGAAGAGAGAACGTGTTCGTAGGCGATTTCACCTTTTACGTAGGTCGCGTTTTTATCTTCAGTTCCTGAGTTACGCATGAACAGAACACCGAGAAGTTTTTCACCGCTCATTACGTTAACATAGAGAACGTTTGGATCTTCTTTGTCTTCGATTTTAAGCGTTGTGTCAGCCGGAAGAGTTCCCGCCGCTTTCGCCGCCGCAACTTCAGCTTCAACAAGAGCGATGTCTTTGTTCCAAACCGCAGATCCGCGGAAATGTTTTGTTTTATCAACAAAGAACACATAGAATGTTTTCGAGAAACCAGGTTCGAACGGTTCAAGAATACGCTCTTCAGTAAGATTAAGCGATTTAACTGCCGCAAGAGCCACAAGTCCGGTGAGAAGGCCAACTCCGGAGAGAAGAACTTTTTCAACGCCGTTGTTATCTTTTACTTTGATTGGGAAAATCAGGTGGCCGGAGATTTCAAGACCTACAACAACTTCACCATCAGGGAAGTTCCCGATCCATTTGTCACCAACAGAAACAACGCGAGTGTTGAGTCCAAGGTTTTTCGCCGCCGCTGAAGCGGTCATAATGTCCGATTCGATCGTCGAAAGGAACCAGTAATCTTTTGCGTTGAGTCCCTGTTTTTTGATCAGATACTCGGCCAAAATGTATCCGCATTTGTCACCGTCGAGAACATGAACATCGTCGTTCTTTTTGTCATAATACATAAGGAAACCACGGTCTCCGTCACCATCAACGGGAATCCCCCACACTTTTCCTTCAGGATTTGTACGACCTTTGTCGAACATCTCTTTCACGAAGGCGATATGAGAATCGTACTCGGTTCCTTTGAACAGTTCGGTTCCTTCGATTTCCGCAACACCGCATGAACGGTTGATATTGTCACCGCTTGGAGTTTCGTTACGGCTTGTGTAGTTCGCATCAAGTTTGTCGAGAACTTTACGACCGATGATATCAGTCGCACCGTTTGCAGTGTCGAGAACAAGAATCGAATCAGCAAGAGCATCTTTCATGTTTTCAGGAAGAACTGAAAGCATCCATTCAACTGAATCGTTTTCACAGTCGTGATTGGTCGAAGTTGCCGACGGAGAAGGCATTTTTTCAAGACGACAGAAATTGAACATGAGCGCAGAAAGAACGAAGTCACCAAGTG
Source organism: bacterium (assembly GCA_020048285.1). Taxonomy (GTDB): domain Bacteria; phylum Fibrobacterota; class Chitinivibrionia; order Chitinivibrionales; family Chitinivibrionaceae; genus JAIFMU01. The sequence continues at coordinate 5,642 of JAIFMU010000123.1, forward strand.
CACCTTCAGGAAGAAGTTTTGCACCGTCGATGAAGAACTTGATACCGTTCTGGTTGGAAGGGTTGTGTGAAGCGGTCAGACATGCACCGCCGCGGTGTCCAAGCTGAAGCATTTTCCATGGGATGATCGCAGTTGGCACAACACCGGTGTCGATCACATTGAGTCCCGCACGAGTGAAACCATCTTTTACAGAATCGTTGAGTTTCCAGTCGTATGCTTTGTCGCGACCGTCGTTACCGATTACTACGGTTTCACCGGCTTTGATGATTCCTTCATTTTTGATCATGGTCGCGTAGGCAAACGAAGTTGTTGAAACGAGTTCAGGTGTGAACGCGTTGTCTTTAAGAAGTGCAGTGATAAAATCATCTTTTGCATCAAGAACAACTTTTCCACGGATTCCGTCGGTTCCCATGAAATTCACGCGAGCCATCATGATTGCAGTTTCAATGCGAGCTGCTTCAGGCTGGTCTGATCCAGCATAGAGCTGAACCGCTTTCGCGAAATCAACAAGAACTGCAGTTTTGTAATTTGTAAGGAAATCAGATTTCAGAAGAGCATTGATTGCATCGGCATCTTTATCAGCAAAAAGTTCTGCGTTTGCTTCATCAGCAAGAAGTTTACCGGTCGCCAGTGTGCCGATAACGAATTTCTTTGAAGCGGTGAGTGCATCGAGAGCCGCTTTATTGTCGGCAATAATCTGATTGAATGTAGAAACCTGCATTCCATTCCCTTCGATAGTTGGTAAAAAATTTGACGTCATAAAATAGTAAAAGATCGCCCGTTCGAGCGATCCTTCAGCATTGGAAATCTAATTTATCTTAATGTTGTGAAGCGGCAATGATTTTTTCTTCAAGTTCTCCCAACTCGTCATCGCGATCAGCATGAAAATTTGAAACATTGCCAGACTCAAGAGCTTCAGCACAACGAGCGATCGAACGCAATTCTGAAATAATGAACCGCCACAGCATTATCGAACCAACAACAGCCACCGATGCGGCCCCCATCAAGATATACGCTGCCGTTAAATTATATGGGATGTAGACAATAACTAAAGCGACCATAACAGCAATGCCTAAATCAATAAGCAACAACGGAAGAAGTACTTCGCGTTTTAATTTCTTTTTCATTGGTTCCCCCTCTGTAAAATGTAAACTATTGTACAACCCATTACACGTAACTTCAACCCATTTTTAACCAAATTTTGTCCTTGCACTTTTCTTGCCTAAATCTTATTTTATCAGCGTTCGTAAGACAGGGGCATAGTTCAGCTGGTAGAACACCAGATTCTGGTTCTGGGTGTCATGGGTTCGAATCCTGTTGCCCCTGCCAAAAAGAGATCTTCATTTTGTGAAGGTCTCTTTTTTTGTTTCCACCACTCATAAAGTAGACTGCGTTGCGTATTTTAGTAAGCGTTCACTACTTCCGGGGTAAAAATGAAATCAATACTTAGTATATGTGCATCTATCGCCATGCTCTATGCCCTTATGTACTAACGAATGATGTTGTTATCGCTCAGGGAGCCCGTTTAGTTATCGACCCAGGCGTGGAAATAATAATTGAGAAACCGCTTACAGTTCCCAAGGGAATTGAACAGCTCAGCAGTTCGGATACATTTGCTGTATCGATTCGCGTTTTAGGTGCGCTGCGGTGCAATGGCAAACCGGATAGCCCCATAGTTTTCCGTGGCCGCTACATTACTGCGGGCGAAGAGTATTCTCACTGGGAAGGCATTATACTTAATTCTACTCGGAGTAATGAAATTTCAGTTAGTTACACGCACATTCATAATGCAGTCGCGGGCATTACCGTTTCTCGTGGAACTCCGCTCATCCGCAATTCACTCGTTGAAAATAATCATATTGGTATTCGCACCGACAACGGCTCATCGCCAAGAATTTCAAATGTTCTTTTTACGAACAACTTTTTTGCAGGATTGCGTATACAGAAAGCTAATCCTGAGGTATACAATTCGATTTTTTACAAGAACCGCAATATCGGTATCTACAGTGATCGCGTATCGAAAGTATCTATTAACAATTCAGGATTCTTTGGTAATGGCGACAAATCTGTAACGGGATGTTCTCCTGCGATATTGGCCATGAAAAAGAAAAACAAAAATGGTGACTCCACGGATGTTTTTGGCAATCTTAAACTGGATCCAATGTTCACCGGCACATCTGCTGAAACTAAAGCGATTCAAGCAAAAACAAAAGCATTGCAACAAAAAAGTCTTAAAGCCCCTTCTCCTAAAGAACTACAAGAAATTTCTGCGCCAACAAAGCAATCATCAGGCCGAAAATTCTATTTATCAAAACACTCACCTTATGTAGATGCGGGACATCCTGCGGCTCGATTTAAAGAACCAAATGGTTCACTTCCCGATCTAGGCTATTGGGGCGGACCAGAATTTCTTCAATTTTAGTAAAGGAAAACAAACATGAAACCTGTTTTATCTATTCTATTGTCAATCGCAACATGTTTTGCCATCGATTTGAATTTTTCAGACTCTCTTACCACATTCCAACAAAAAACACTCGATAGCGCAGCGCGCGCATTTTCGCTTGATGATGGCTGTAAAGGCACCATGGCACAAACGCGTAAAAACTTCATTTGTCCTCAATCAAATGCATTCTACAACTATGCAGCGTGGTATGCAAAAGAGAACAAACCCGCCGATTACATTATCGATAAACTGAGACAACACAATGACACATATTTCAAACCTAAGAAATATAGTGTACTGCCCTCTCAAATCCCCATGGCAGGAGTTAAAACCTCACCGATTTCAATTATCGCTTATGTTTCATCCGATTGTCCACACTGTAAACAAGTTGGTATTCCATTGCGAGAACTTGCTCTCGGGGTTTACAAAGGTAAAATGAGCTTTCAAATCAAACCAATTCACCACAAAATTGGTGATTACGCACTTCTTGCCGCCATTGAACAGGGTAAATCGTGGGAACTCTTCGAAGCGTACGCGAATGTCGAAGGACGCCTTGATGAAACAGGTGTTTTGAAAGCTGCGAAAGAAGCAAAACTCGATGTAGCTCGCTTAAAGAAAAGTGTAAACGACAAGAGTGCAACCTACAAGAAAATGATCGACCTCAACTATGCCGAAGCTAAAAAGAACGACATGAATTTTACTCCTACACTCTATTTTAATGGATACATGTACAAAAGCAACAAGCATCCAATCTGGATCATGGAGTATATCGATTTTTTACTTCAACAGAAAAAGAAATAGTTACGGCCTTTTGTGTCGCATGCGAATAAACGCAACACACTGATACCATGGATGTTCACCTACACTGAAAAACTCAATGAGAGTTTTTTCAACTGCGCATCGAATCTCTGGAGAATATTTCTTTTCTATACGATCCCCCAACGAAGAGCCGTCGACAGTTGTTCGGAACCAGCTTTGGACGGTTTTTCGTGAAAATCCTTTCGTCAACAATATTTTTTCTTTTCGAATGGAAATATCAAGCCCACTCTGTTCAGCTGCTGACCTATACATTTTCTCGACATTTTCATTAGCCTTTGGTCCATGAATATCATTTTCAATCGTTTGTAAAATATTCGCATATTCTGTCTGCCCACACAATTCACCCAGAGTGGAACTTTCTAATGCGAGATGCTCCACTAAATGAATTTCTCCATTTTTGGCTAGTATAGATCCAAGTTCTAAGAGATCTGCTCTCCCTGAATCCGATTGGCTTAGATTTCGACCGATGATACGGTCAAACACAACAGAACCTCCGGCCTCAGTTGCAATTCGGTTTGATAATAAATCTTGTCCTCGTGAAATCAAATGAGGCTTAGAAAAACTATCTTCACATTGAAGATAGGGATCAGAAAGTTCATAATCGCGCAATGTTCGAGCAACTGCCCATAGTCCACCAGTTTTAACAATTCGCATAGCTTCGGCAGCAAAAAAGGCTGTTTCACAGTTGCAATCAAGGACAAGTGATTCTGATGTAATGCCAGCATTTTCAAAAAGAATTTCTCTCAGTGTATTGTAATACCCACCTCGTCCTTCTGAACTTCGCTGTTCCCAACTCGTACCTTGCCACATAAAAGTATTATTTCGTGAATTATCAGCGAGCTCGGCAATTTGAACTTCGCGATTTCGAATCACTTTTTTTCGTATCGATAGTTCATACCCTTGATCAGAAGGATTATAAAAGAGTTTTCCCTGTAGTTCGGAAGGAAGATACTGTTGTGCAACCCAATGATCGCGGTACGCATGAGGATATAAATACCCTTCGCCATGGCCAAAACCATCCCGATCACGGGAACTATCTTTTAAATGATCGGGTACATCACCGGAGATATCTTTCTCCACAGACTTTAAAGCATCAAACAATGCGAGAGTGGTATTACTTTTTTCCGTAGTTGCTAGATATATACACGCCTGCGAAAGAGGGAACCGACCTTCTGGCATACCGATAAATTCATATGTTTGCATCGCGGCCATAACTATCGCAAGTGCCTGAGGATCAGCCATGCCCACATCTTCTGCGGCAAAAATTGCCATTCTGCGAAAGATAAACTTGGGATCCTCACCAGCGTAAATCATTTTAGCCAACCAATAGAGCGAAGCATCGGGATCACTACCACGCAATGATTTTATAAATGCGGAAGTAACATCATAGTGCGCATCACCATCTTTATCATAGAGAACAGCTTTCTTCTGTATAGATTCTTCGACTATCTCACGAGTGAGAACAATCTGCCCATTTTGATTCGCACTTGTTGTTT
>JAIFMU010000135.1 GCA_020048285.1 bacterium
ACGGACGACTTTTTCTACTGTTTTTAAATTTAGTTTTTCCATGCCCTAAAATATATCAATGTGTGCCATATTTGGGGCGCGACTTAATATGACATATCGGAGCGGATTATTCATTTCTCGGGGCTGCACTACCTGTTCTGCAGGTTCAAAATCCATTTCTGCATTCAGCAGTATCCGATATCGGGAGTGAAGAGTCATTTCCAGCGATCGTAAAGATCTATTTTACACAACATTTACAAGGAGAATGTATGGATCAGAAAATCGTGGACAAAATCGGCTGGTTTGCATCAATCATGGGGATTATTATGTTTGGATCGTATATCGATCAGATTCGCCTGAATATCAGCGGTCAACCGGGATCGATAATCCTTCCGATCGCCACGGTGATCAACGGGATTTCATGGGTCACCTACGGTTCGCTGAAACCGCGCGTGGACTGGCCGATTGTTCTGAGCAATGTGGTGGCAATTGTCCTCGGTGCGGTCACGGCAGTCACCGCGGTCATGGCAGCGTAACGGTATTACAAACCGACTTTGTGTTTACCTTGGGCGGCCACAGGGGGCCTCCCCTACAAAGGTCCACGAAAAGAGTTCCAATTCCCTTTGCGGCGGACAGGTGAGATACATTCCGTGGGCGTGTTCGCGTTAGGGACCAGAAGGGCCGCGAAGCGGGTGCGGTACTCCGCACGGAACCCCTGGCAGGGCCCGGCGGTGAGCCAAGGCGAAACGCAACGCCCAAAAACAACGAAGCCATCCACACGGCGATTTCGCCAGTTCCAGAATTATCTCTATTTCTTCTTTTTCAGATAGAATTTCAGCGTATCCGAAGCGATCGCCGTAAAAATCCCGCCGCCATTGCTGACATTGGAGATTCCTTCGGGAACGAGATCCGTGTTCCCGTGAAGCCACGCATCGCTTTCCGGCCCATTGAGCACATAGAGATCGGCGTACTCTTTGTTGAGATGATGCACCACCACGCGATACTGTTCATAGAATCGGTACGACTGAAAATGTATCGGCGAAATGATCATGCTGTCCGCCTGCTGTGGCACCCGTTTTTTGTACGCCGGAATCGCCATTTTCACGATGGAGTTCCCACTTCCGGAAAAGGTGAGCATGTGGTACTGACCGGTCGGCGAAAAGTGTAGAACTAAGTGCGAAAATGCTTCGGGCTCGCGATAGACATCCCAGAACCGGTCGGTGAGCAGTTGCTGATCGATAAAAAAGGTGGTCGTGTCGAGGCGGATCTTGGGATCTTTGCGGGGACAGACCGTTTTCGCAGTGAGTGTAATCGTTTTGCCACTGACCGTATCGAATATTTCCGCCTGAATCCGGTAGTTCCCGCCCTCTTTCACCACGTGATCCGACACGTAATTCCCCAAAATCGAACTGTCAAAGACGAGCGGAATCGGTTCGTTGTCGAGGAACAGGGTAATTTTAGCATCGCGCACAACACTCTCTTCGGGAATGATCTGATTGATCGAATCAGCCACCACAGGATTATAGGCAAGCACAGTTTTCACATGCACCTGTTTCACCTTTTCCCCCGCAAAGAGATAGGCCTTGAGATAGTACTTTTTTCCGCCGTTATCCAGTTCCGGTTCGGGCATACAGGCCGCAAAGAGCAGGGTCAGAAGAAGAATCAGCCATTTCATTGAGCACCTCGCCGGGGATGTTTCAGTTCAGCCGCAATCGAAAGTGAAGGAACAATGCCGAGATAGTACGATTCGGTGGGGTAAATTCGATAGGGATCGACCTCTTTACCGCCCATGTCGAGGGCGTGTTCGAATCCGTACCCGCGAATGTTTTTGCGGTTATAACAGTTGAAAACCGATCCGTTCAGGGTAATATTCCACTGCGTTCCCGGCGTGAACCGATAGGACGCGGAGAGGTCAAGGCGGTGATATTCGGGCATCCGTTCGCTGTTTTTCCATCCTCCGATGCCGAAGGTGGTGGTGGTCCAGTCGAAATAGTCCGGAAGGTAGGTTCCCACGGGCGTTTCGAAGGATGCGCCCGTGGCGTAGACCCAGGTGGCGGTGAAATTGAACTTTTTCAGATCAATCATATTGACGATCTTGATTTCATGTGGGTGATCGTAGGGCGACACAAAGGGCTTGCCGTGGTTGATCTGTTCGCTGAACTGCTGCACCGATTTGCTGAACGTATAACTGACCCATCCGGTGTACCACGAAAGGTCTTTTTGGATCATGCAGTCGATTCCCCGCGTCCACCCTTGCCCGAGGGCAAAATCGGAAGAGCTGGGGGTAAAACTTTCGCGATAGACCGCAAGTCCACTCTGATGCGAGTAGTATCCTTCGCAATCGATCAAAAATCCCGCCGGTTTGAATGAAATTCCCGCATTCGCCTTTTTCACTTTTGATACCGGCGATTCATCCTTGTCGGAAAGCATCCAGAAAAAACGGGATCCTTCGAGATAGAGATCGTACATGGGCGAGCGGTGCAGAAACTGATGCAGAATCGATCCATTGGCCCTCAGTGCGACCAGTCGATGCGGTTCGTACACGGCAGAAATTCGGGGAGATGGGTAGAGTTTATCCATTCCTTCGTAGATATTTGCGCGAATTCCCGCCACCAGCGTGAGCTTTTCGATTGGCGAAAACTGTTCCTGAGCCCAAAGGGTTACGAGCTGTTTCTCTTTTGATAGATCGGTCAGCTTTGCCGAATCGAGAATGGTGAACTCTTCGGTCTCTTCGCCCTGCACTTCACCGGTCAGTTTCGTGTACCGTTCCTGCTGGCGATAGTTGGTCGTATAGGCGTGGAAATCAATCCCGCCGTCGAGAGTCATCTTTTCAAATCGAACAGTCGTGCGGATGTTCCCAAAAAAATCAGTAAGCGAATTGTCCGCATCGCGCGTCTGTTTGGCTTCGAACGCAGCATCCATCGTGTCGCCGATCACCGCACCGGTGAAAAAATTCTCCTGATTCCCAAAGAAATAGTGCGATCGCCCGGCGGTCAGTTTGGATGACAAGCGATCGTTCCACGAACGGTTCCAACTCCCGCTGAACCCGAGATTTCCCCAGAATCCGTCGTTTTCAAGGCGAACATCCACCGATCGGGGAACCAGCGAAAGAGGAGTGGGATTGAGCTGAATTAGATGCGTGCTGTGCGCTTTCGCCAGCGTGGAAAGATTGTCCTTTCCGGTGTAGAACGACGCGGAAAGAGAATCGCCGTCACTGATTTTGAAATTCAAACCGCCGTTTATATCGTAAAAGTGAAACGAAGGGTCGCGGTTCACCTGAAAGTTGTCCAGATCCTTATTCATTTCGCCATCGTTGGAGAACTGATGGAAAATGCTTTCATAAAGCGGAGTTTTCACGAGATCCGAGTAGGAACGGCGTCCCGCGAGAAGTACTGTTCCCCGTTTGGTCAACGGCGAAGAAACCATGCCGGAAAGCGACAACATTGAGAGATTTACTGCAGTAACAAGCGTATCCACCGATCCTTCTTTGCGGCGGTATTCAACCACACTCGAAAGGCGATCATCGAACCACGCCGGAGCAAATCCGCGGTAGAGTTTCACCGACGAAATCGCGTCGGCATTAAACGGGCTGAAAAAGCCGAAAAAGTGGTCGATGCTGTAGAGCGGAATATCGTCGAGCATGGTGAGATTCTGCTCCGGTGCACCGCCGTGAACGATCAGTTCCGACGAGTTTTCGTTGGCCGCAGAGACACCGGGAAGATATTTCAGTGCGCGCGATAGATCCGATTCGCCCACCGAAGGGAGTTTGGTCAACTCTTCCGCATCAAATTGAAGTTCTCCAATCGCATCATAGCGATGGACAAACTCCTCCAGAGGAACCATTTCGGTCACCACAATCGTCTCGAGATCCATCACCGCCGGTTCAGCAAAAACCGCCGCGGCAGATAACAGAAAGGGGAGAGCAGCAACTGCTTTTTTCATCTTTTTCCTGTCCTGATTGTCGGTTACGGTTTCTGTTTTTTGGCCTGAAGTGCTAGGATTCGCGCGATTCGATTGGAACTTTCGCGGTCTCCCGTTCGCGTGAAGTAGCGATTGAGATTGTTCAAGCCGGTAACTCCACCGGCAGAACCGTTTTTGTAGGCAATGAGGTAGAGTTCTTCGGCAAATCGGAACTGCTTTTCAGCAAAGGCGATATTACCACCTAGCAATGCTGCATCGGAAAAGTCGGGAAACTTTTTCACCGTTTCCTGCGCCTTAAACACTGCCGAAAGAGGATTTCCCTGTTTTTGAATAAGCGCAATGCACTTGTAGTGAGGCCAGCGGTCTTTGGGATTCAGCACCGCGTATTGATTGAGATAAAAAACAGCCTCGCTGAACCGCCCGCGCTCTTCGGCAATCTCGGCCAACATGAAATACTTATCACCCTGTCGGCGCCCCGCATCGGGATAATTTTTAACATAGGCCGCCGCTTCGTCACCATCGCCCAGTTCGCGACTCATTTCAGCCAGAACAAACCAACTGTCTACTTTTGAACTGTCGCGATCTATCAGTTCGAGATAGAGCGGAATGGCGTGATCGTATTTCTTGAGACGGCGGTAGGATTCCGCCAGCACCTGAATCATGGTGAGATTCTCCGGATCTTCGATTCTTCCTCGCTCTAACACCGACACGGCACTCCCGAACTGATCCATGTTGAAATGAACAATCCCCAGATTGAGATAAGCGCGCACAAACTCAGGCGCTTGCGAAATGGTCAGATCGTAGTGCACCGCAGCTTTTGACAGAGAATCGAGCTGAAACCAGCAGTTTGCAATGTTGAAATGGGTAATCGGCGGATTCTCTTCGGCCCGCAGTGCCTGTTTGTAGACCGGAATCGCCTCGAAAAATTTCCCGGCGCGGTAGAGATCATCGCCCTTTTTCATCAGTTCACCGGAAAAAACAGACGTATACGACAGGAGAATGCACAGCACCACCATCGTCATACGAGACGATAGCGAAAGGTGTTCTGCTGTTCTAAATCCCTGTTTCATTTCTACCAAATCCTATTGACGAAGATTAAAGTCGACTCGCTGGCGAACCCGCACCGCCACGGGAACACCCTGAAGCATGGCCGGTTTGAATCGCCAGGTCTGAATAGTCGCTCGAATGGGCTGTTCAAACATCTTGTGTGGAACCTGTGTAAACGCAATATCCTGCACACGACCTTCGCGATTGACGAGAAAAACCACTTCCACAGTACCTTCGATCCGGGCGCGCTGAGCAGCCTGCGGATAGGCGAGAGGCGTTCGCGTAATCGCCATAGGCGGTTCATCCGTTTCACCTTCCTCATAAATCGCATCGGCAAAACCATTTCCCGCAGATTCAACTGCGGGGCCATCCCCACCACCGAGAGACAGATCAGGGGCAAACCGCGCCGAAGAGGTTCCCGTTGCCCGGTTTGGCCGCGAGGCGCTGTTCTGAACGGTCCGCATCCGCTTCGGCTCTTCTGAAGGTTTTGGCGGAGGATTGGTCACCATGGTCATGAGAATCGTTTTCTGACCTTTCTCAATCTTCTTTTCCGCACTATATTCACCGTGGAACAGATCGTTTAAGAACGGAAACAGCGCAAAGAGAAGCACTGCGAGCACAACAGCTCCCGCAAGTTTTCCTCCGGCAGCTGCCAGTGACAATATCAATGCGACAAAGAGATTTCTTTCGTTTTTCACTGTTCAGCATCCGCAGCGATAGAAACCTTGGTGACGCCCGCCTTGGCACACAGATCCATGACTTCCACCGATCTTCCCAGCGTGGAACCGCGATCTCCCACGATCACCACCGTCGCATCGGGGCGCTGGGAAATTTCACGCGCCAGAATCTGTTCCAAACCATCCGCAGTCACCTGTCGACCGTGAATGTGAATTGCCCCTTCTTGAGTAATTCCCACCATGATCGTCTTGCTCCCCTGACTCACCGCAGACTGCGCTTTCGGCTTCTGAACTTCAACGCCGGTCTGGCGGTTGAAATTCGTTGTTATCACAAAGAAAATCAAAAGGATAAACACCATATCCAGAAGTGGGCCCATATCGACCGTGGCCGAAGCTGTTTTCTTTTGAAGGAATCCATAATCATCAAAAAGCATCTATGTCACCTTTCGAACGAAATGCTGTTTCACCGAGATTAACAAGGCGATGCATTAGCTTTTCTTTCTTACTTGTCAGTATGTTATGAATAATCAAACCCGGAAAGGCGACGATCAATCCCGTTTGGGTAGTTATGAGCGAAAGTGAAATCCCCTCCGACAATAGTGTCGGATTTCCAATTCCAAAGGCCGTTATGACGCCAAAAGTCTGCGTCATCCCGATAACCGTGCCGAACAGTCCCAGAAGCGGTGCCGCATTGATCCACACTGCCATGGTAGACAATCCCCGTTCAAGACGATCCGATTCGATAATGAGAACTTCGCGAAACCGGTTCTGATAAAACGTGAGCGGTCGTTCGCCCATGCCCACTGAAATATCAGAAAACGCAGCCTGAAAACTTGCCGGTGACCGCTTGGGCATTGTCCCATCTAGCAATGTTTCCGAAACTTCCTTAGAATCGGGGAGTTGCCGCGAAAATGCCGCGAAAACGAACAGTTTGTCCAACGTGATATAGAAAATGACGATCGCCGTAATGAAAATCAGTACGTTGATTACGCCACCCTGTTCGAAATAGTAATGGACAAAACGATAGATGTCGTCGTTCATGGTCACTCCGCCGGCCAAATCCGGTTGAGAATCCGCATTGCGTAAATCTCCATCTCCGCCTGAATACCGTTGCGGCGATTGCGTAGCCAGTTGTGAAGTAACAGAACCGGAATTGCAATGGCGAGACCAACTTCCGTGGTTATCAACGCCTCAGAAATACCGCCGGCGAGAAGTTTCGGATCACCGGTTCCGAACGCGGTAATCGCTTCAAACATATTGATCATTCCCGTCACTGTTCCCAGTAGCCCCAACAGTGGCGCAGATCCAGCGATCACTGCCAAGGTATCGAGATGTTTTTCCAAGGAGGGCATCTCGCCGAGAAGCATCTCTTTCACCGATTGTTCCGCCGCAGTGCGACTCTGATCCGTGTGTTTCAAGCAGCTGTTAAGAACTCGGGCAAGGACACCTTTTCCCCGTTCTGAAAACAATTTAGCTTCGCTGATTTTTCCCATTTCAAGCAGACGAACCGCTTCATTGATAAACTGATAATCTCGGCGATGGTGAATTGCGTACACCACGATCCGGTTCAGAGCAATCACAATGGCCCAAAGTGCCACGAGAATCAACGGGCCCATAACAAAGCCGCCCTTGATGATAAAATCTTTAATCCGCACGAGTAACGGCGCTTTTTTACCGCTGATAAGTTCCTGACTCTGATCATTCTGCAACATATCAACAGGAACGACAACCGCCGTGCCCTGAGATACTCCCGCAATGGCATTGCCCACAAGAGAACCAACCACAGGATCTTCAATTGAAAGCCATTTGAACGGCACCGAAGCTCCTTCACCGAAGAACGAGAGGTAGAATGCCGCAGAATCGGTTCGCGCTACAGCATAAGCGTGACCAATGCGCAACAGATTGACTTCGCGAGGATTATTTGCTTCATCCACAATGGTAGTCTTGGTCGTAGTAATCTCTCTGCTGTCGCGAAGTTGATCCGCTTGTGTTTTTACGATCCCCTTGAGAACTTCCGAAGGGTAGCGATTCCCGGGGAATCGCGCGTCCACCGCCGCAACCGCAGCCATGCGCTGTTCCAGACCAATCGGGAAAATGCCGCCGCTTTCGCGATTGGTCAGGGACCGTTTCTGTTCCACAACGCCAAGTAAACCATTCCAGCTCTCCTGAGCATCTTTCGCTTTTGACTGTTCCACCGAAAGGAGTTCCTCACGAGAGAGTTTCTCTTCACGAACTCGAGCAACATCGCTATAGAGCTGTTCCACAGAAGAGCGTTGCTGTTCAAGCTGAATCTGGTTCTGCTCTTTCTCCAAAACAGCTTTCTGGCGAGCTTTCCAGCGGTCGTTGGATACTTTTTCAAGCTCAGCCATCTTGTCGCCGTACAACTCCTTAGCCGCTTCAAGCTGACGAGCCAAATCTGCCACATTTTGACTTTGGGAAAACAGCGAGCACACTACTAATAATAACAATGAGATAGAACGATAATTCACTTGCGACCTCAATCCAAATTTCACTGTTTCCCCGCTTTCTCTGTCGCCGTGACAGGAAGCGATAGAATTAACGGAACGGCATTGCCACCGCGAATTTTAACCGCAGTGCGCATGGAACTCAACTGCGAAGGATTAGTAACAGGTACCCATGAATCTCCATTCCAGACAGCGCCTTTGGAACTATTTTCATTGACCATACCGAGCCATCCGTACCCAATCCGCATATAGTGAACCTGTCCAGTGACCTGTTCCCACGTGGAAAGCGCCTGCCAGACATCAACGGTAAGTCTTTCGCGATTGATCGTTTGAATCACAGTCCAGAGCCGTTCAATTCCTTCGATGGCACTTATCGAACCATTGGAAAGTTCATTTTTGAGAAAGAGAAGTGATTCACGTTCTTTGCTTAGAAGCGGAGCCGGGAAACGGGAAAGTTCGAGGTTATAGATTTCTATAGCCTCGAGAACCGATTTAGAAAACTGCTGCTGGCGAAGTTCCATTTCACGGGTAACTCCCTGAAACGAAGTGATCTGAACACCAAGAGAATCAGCGCTGCGACCAATTTTGATCTTTTCAGAAGTCAGTTCAGATTTCTCTTTTTCCAGACGGCTCAACTCAATTGCAAACGTTTCACGATATCGATCGTGACTCTGCTGTTCCTGAACCGACTCACTGCGAGATGCTCCTATTTTCTCTTGAACCTTTGTCGTTTTTTCTTTGTATTCAGCGATTTTCTTTTGAAGTTCCGCGATTTGCACTGCATTTGGCTCCTCTTTGGGCACCCCATAGACTGACAATGCAACCCCAAACACAAAGAGAGTGCGTTTAATTAACCGAGCCACAGCGACATTATTTTTCATGAATACTCCACAATATGAACTACACGGTTATCCTGTAGCATAAATATAACTATCGAATGCAGATACTTTTGTAAATCTAATCAATAACAATTGTGATTGCACGAATTGAGAAAGATCTAAAGAGATCGCCGATTTTGCATCATTCTAGACGGATTTTTGCGAAGATATGCACGAAATAATTAAAAAAGAGGAAGTACATTCGCTGTATTTCCTCTTAAAATGGTGTTTCCGAAAAGACGTGGCAATTCTGAAGATCTATCAACTGCTAAAAACCGAAGTCTTTTATCAGCTTATCAGCCAGCTTTTCGTTAAATTCGTTCGAATTGTAGTATCCGCTTTCAATGCGGCTTTTTACTTCAGCAATTTTTTCTTCCCGGATCTCCGGTTCAATTGCGATTCGAGCGGCTATACTTTTCGTCTCCGGTGCGGCTTTAGTCGCCTGTTCAGAAAGTCGAGCCGAATCCTTAACTACCGCTTTCGGGCGAACTTCGGCCGCCTTCTTTTCCGTCTTGTCTATTTTCTTGAATTCCGTCGCAACGGCTTCGCGAATGCTTTCTAGTCTCATGGCGTCCTCCTTCCCTAAGCTTTAGTGGACCACCTCTTATTAAGTTTATCGGCAGGCTTATCCAATTCTGAAGTAATTTTTTCTCATTTTCTTTATTTTTTCCAAGCCACGCCCCACAAAAGAACCAATAGCATATCTCATCTTACTATAAAACAAGGAAATACAATCAAACTGTACGTTATCAACAGAAAAATCTTTTTTTTATTATTTACTGATCTCTAGCCGATTACAGAATAATTTTAAACGAATGCCACGATTTGTTAGTGATTCAGCATTTCAGAGGTGTATGTAAAACACAGCTGACCAAGAGGGAAAAGGTCTCCCTATGAAGGTGACACACCTCATTTCAGCGTGTCAGCGTGAGAACACCGCTTAAAATATGGCTGCAACAAATGATATTTCAACAAGATAGCACGGATCAACCATCTCGGCTTTCACCGCAGCGCGAACCGGCGCACACCCTTCGGGCAACCATGATTCCCACTGTTCATTGATAGTTGAAATCCATTTGCGATCGGTGAAATAGATCGTCGCTGAGAGAAGGTTTCCCTTGTGAGATCCCACCGAAGCGAGGCGCTGTTCCGCCTGAGCGAGAATCTGACGCACCTGTCCTTCTGCTTCTTCTTCAGGATTATCAGCAACTTCGACGAAATATGCGGTTTGATTAAATACGGTCACATCAGACCATCGACGCTGTGGATTGATTCGCGAAATACTCATTTTACCCTCGAATAGTCAAATCGCGCTTCAACCCGATAGATCGGATATCCGCGACTGCTCCAGTTTTGTTCATATTCAGTGCGCACATTGTCTTCTGGCTCATCTTCATGAAGGTTCAATGCCACATCTTCAAAAATCATCCCAAAATTGTTCATGCTGATCAGCGAAAACTGAAACAAACTGCGGTTGTCAGTTTTAAACCAAATATCACCGTCGCGCGAAAGAACTTCGCGGTAGATTTTCAGGAAAACTTCGTGAGTGAGACGGCGTTTTGCGTGGCGAACTTTCGGCCATGGATCAGAGAAATTGAGGTAAATACGTCCTAATTCGCCTTTTTCAAAACACTTCTCTAAGTGTTCACCATCATAGCGAAGCAAGCGAACGTTAGGAAGAGGTTCGGCTATGAATTTCTCCATTGCACGCACTAACACCGAATCAAAATATTCAATACCTACAAAATTTATCTCGGGATTCTGAAGTGCCATACCGTAGATGAATCTGCCTTTACCCATGCCCACCTCAACATGAACAGGATTAGTATTTCCAAAGAGTGCATCCCATTTTCCCTTGTGGCTTTCTGGATTTTGAATCACCAGATTGGGATTACTAGCAAGCATCTCTTTAGCACCGGCAACATTCCGCAGTCGCATTATATCTCCTCAACAATACACTGTTTGATTATTTCCCCCATGGTCGGGTGCGGGAAGATACAATGTGCGAGGTCATCGGCGGTGAGTTTCTGAGAGATGATCAACGAGCCAATGGCTATCAGTTCCGATGCGTGAGGCACGGCGAGATGTATCCCAAGGACTACTCCTGTTTCCTTGTGAAGCAAGACCTTACAGACTCCTCTCATCCCGGAGGTTTCCGCGAGAAATCGTCCATTTCCGCCAAAAGGTCGCCGCTTAACCACCACGGGAATCCCCTGTTGAGCCGCATCCTTTTCGGAAAGTCCAATCGACGCAAGTTCAGGATATGTATAGAGAACGGTGGGAACACATGGATTGTTCGTGGGGCGAACTTTCCCGAGCATATTCGCAATAGCCTGCTCAGACTCGTAATATGCCGCATGAGCAAGCATTGGTTCACCAATTACATCGCCCGCTGCGTAACAGCCAGGCTCGGATGTTTCACCACAGGAAGATACCGCCAATGAGTTATCAGCTGTTATGGTAACGGACAAATTGAGCAATCCAGTAATATCAAGTCGAGGAGACCTCCCCAGCGCAAAGAGTACCTTTTCAAATCGGCAGGTTATGATCTTTCCATTTTGGCGGATATCTGCACTGTGTGAATGGAACCGCTCAACCACTGAAGAAGTGTGGATTTTTAGTCCCTCTTTTTCGAGCTCACCGGCCAAAATACGGGTTAAATCGGAATCAAATTGGGGAGCTATTCGATCACTTTTTTCGATTATGGTGACCTGTGTCCCCATTCGTGCAAAAGCTGAGCCGATTTCCAAACCGACTGCGCCTGCTCCAACAATTAACAACGATTCTGGAGCAGATTCATGTTCAATCAGATCAGAGATAGTTACAGCTGAAACTTTATCAATCCCGGGAATATCCAAGGCACGCTCCCGAGATCCGGTGGCAATGAGAAGATAACGACTCATGAGAATTTCAGATCCTGCTTTCACCGCAAAATATCGATCGCGCTTAGGTAGAATCTCGGCCACTTCATCGAGAAGTGTAACCCCCAATCGTTTGAACTGTTGAGTAATTCCCCGTTCGAGGGTGGAAACTATCGATCCTATTCGCTCCCGAAGAACCGGTACATCGACGAGATGCGGACCCCCATAAATGGCGAAATCAGCATGATCCCTCGATAATTCTGTACTATAAAGCATTGTCTTGGAAGGAATACAACCAGAGTGAAGGCAAACTCCACCGACACCCCCGTTAGAAATAACCACTGTTTTTAATCCATTTGTAGCTGCATTTATAGCACCATGACAACCTGCTGGCCCGCCACCTATTACAATTAAGTCAACCATAATTTATTCATTTCTTAGAAAGTAAAGATGTGTAAAAAGTGAGATTCAAAGCAGATTTGTCTGAAAGATACACTTTTCCAACACCCGGCATAACTCATTCATAGTATAAGGCTTATGCAAGAAATCGCGAACGCCAAGCCGCAGTGTATCAAGAACGCGATCATCTTGACCAAATCCAGAGGAGAGAATGACCGGCACACGAGAATCGATTTCCTGCAATTTCACAAAGACTTCTTTGCCGGACATCCCAGGCATAACCATATCTAAAAGAACAAGATCTACCGAATTATGAGACTCTGTAAAATAATCAATTCCCTCGAATCCATCTTCAGTAATGACAACAGTAAAGCCAAGGCGAGATATCATTTTTTGCGCAACCGTCCGAATCTGAACATCGTCGTCGATAATGAGCACCGTTTTACCGGTGCCAAAAAGGTCCGTTTTTATACCGGAAGGTGTTATTAAAACATCAGTTCCAGAATCAACGCGAGGTAATTCAATAGTGATTACCGTTCCTTTTCCCACGGTCGATTCGACCTGAAGCAATCCTCCGTGCTGATTGACAATATTATTCACCATGGAAAGTCCTAATCCCGTTCCTTTCCCCTTACCCTTGGTCGTAAAAAATGGGTCAAATATCTGCGTTAGGTTCTCTTCAGGAATCCCCACACCGGAATCACGCACTACTAGGCAAATCATTTCACCGCGCGATTCAACAGAAATACTCAGATCACCTCCATAAGAATCAACATCATCTCGCATCATGGTCATGGCGTGACACGCATTGACACAGAG
The DNA here is from genome assembly GCA_020048285.1 of bacterium. GTDB lineage: Bacteria > Fibrobacterota > Chitinivibrionia > Chitinivibrionales > Chitinivibrionaceae > JAIFMU01. Next base: position 13,047 of record JAIFMU010000135.1, read on the forward strand.
GTTGAGGACGACTTGTTCCAACTGAGTAGCATTTCCTCGCACATAGCAGTTTTCACCGATTTTTAGCGGTGCAATCCTAATCTTTTTGTCAAAACTATGTTCACAAAACCGAATTGCATGAAATGCGATATCCTTAAGATCTACTGTTCCATAGGATGTATCGCTCTTATGAGATAACGACAACAGATGATCGATCATCTCTTTTGCTCGATCGCCAGCGTGATTCATGATGGCAACATACTCTTTCAACTCTTCAAAATTGATCGATTCAGCATTTTGATACTCCATAAGTGACAGCGTTCCCACGATTCCAGAAAGAATATTGTTGAAATCGTGCGCCAAACCTCCCGCCAGAGACCCCACTGTCTCCATTTTCTGAATCTGAACCAACTGCTGATCTTTTTGAGCGAGTTCAGTCACGTCTGTCAACGAAATCACAACGCCAGATTGTTCTTCATAGTTGAGTGGAAACAGTTCAATATCACACTGTTTAATCGTTTTTGCATTAACAGTAACACCGCGAAGAACCTGTTTTCTATTTTCAGAAAGTACCTGATCGATTTCATTAGAAAGCAATTCCAAGAAAGGAAATGCGAAGAAAAGATTCATCTGAAGAGGATGGCCCTGATCGCAATAATAGACTGCAGATTCATTGCATAGCGTAATAACTTTTTCTCTAGAAGCAACAATTAAAAGTGATGGCATTGAATCTACGATCGTGTGAAGAAATTCTGATGCCTGTACAAGTTCCTTTTCACCAGCCGTAATGCGTTCAAGCATCTCCCTAAACCTATTATTCAACGAAACAATTTCAGAAGCACCAGCCTCTTTTTCATCAATGACCGGAATTGCACTACCGTATCGAACCTGTTCAGCCACTGCAGATAAACGTAAAATGGGCCCGGAAATTCTCTTTTGCAGGCGCGATCCAAATAAATATGCAAACAAGAGAAGAAGTGGAACTACCATGGCGAAAGATCCAGCAATCCGATAGAGCATATTTGTCATTTCTTTCGTAGAAACGAGCATGTGAAGTTCGCCGATTTTTTCATTATCAGACATGACTGCCACCGCTAGAGCCAATTTTCCCGAAAGATACGTATACTCGGGAAGCGCTCGCACTGGAGAGAGTTCAACAATATGTCCTTGAACCGAATATGATGCAAAGTTAGCACCGGAATCATCTAGTAGAACCGCGTGGAGAACTTGTGGCATGGCAGAGTAATTCTGAAGTACTTGCGAAGCTCCGTTAGGATCGTCAAAGAGCAATGAAGGAACGCAATAGGCTGCGGTGAAACCCATTCCGGCGAGAAGTGAATCTTTCTGATTATTCTTAAAAATGGAAATCGTAAATAGAGAAAAAAGCAGTGCCGTGATCCCAATAATCACCGTTGAAACAACCATAACTAACCGAATTATACGATTTCGAATAGAGATAACCTTTTTCATTTGCGTGCCTCGTCATTCGTTTTAACCACCGTGGCCGAATTCAAAAGCACTGCACTGGCTTTCAAGCCAGATCGTTCAATCTCACCATTATTAATGAGAAAGCGGAGTTTTCCGCCCACAAGGGAAAAAGCAAACATCGCTCCGCAGCCAGCCATTTCAGGCGTATCTCCGATAATGAGAACGGCTTTTGTTCCTATTTTTCGTTTCACGTCGGCCACGGTCAGTTGTTCATTCTTGCCGACAAGGATAATATCAAAATCGACATAAGATGAGCCGGGAAGAATATTTCGTACTTCAACCGGATGATTCTGAATCTTTACAGATTCAAAAAATGATTTCATTTCAAGGAAAATAACTGCGTCCCCACTAACGCCAATCACGACAGGATCTTTGAGCATATGTTCCTGCGGCCAGGTGACAAACCGTGTAAATCGTTCGACAAATGCTGCTTTTAGCCGATATTCTGAACTCTCCTGTGCAAAGAGCACAGAGGCGCAAAACATGACAAAAATGTACTGTCGAACTACTTTCATAGTATCCTCAGAATTGAGCGGTTAAGGAGAATTCCATCTGTCGTTGAGCCATGGGAATTTCCGGAATTCCCCCGATTGGAAGACGATATATTTCATTGGTGATATTTGTGAGATTAAGTTCTGCTCCAATCCCGATTGATGAACGCCAACCAACTGTAGCATCCGCAGTGGTAAACCCCGCACTATTCTCCAACCCTGCAGCAGTAAAATTGACAACATGGCGACCAACAAGCGAAGAATACACGCCAATTCGATCAGAACGATAGGTTATTCCTGCATTTATCTTGTGAACAGGGATATCCTCCTGCACAACCTTTTGGGTATTGAACGCCTCTGCAAATGCATAGTTTCCCAAAAAGCCTATGCCGAAATCGGCTTCACCACGAATTTCGGCTTCTACACCCCGAGAAATTACCGTATCGTTGGAGTTTGAAAAATAGTTCTGCACTCTTCCGTCGGAAGTACTGCCTTGTTGCTCGTGAATTCTGTTCACTGACTGATTTACAAATCCACCCACTTCAGCCTTAATGTTAAATAAGTTTTTCTCCGATTTCAGCGTTTGATAAAACACTAAACCAAACTCTAACGTAGAAAACGTCTCTGCAGAAATATCAACGATCTGTGAAGTCAACTCAGGCGCGCGAATTTTTGCTTCTTCATTTAACATAATCTCTTTAATTCCAGGAGATAACAAGGCTGTCCCATAAAGGCATTTTAGGTTAAGATGATCGGTAAACCTCTGCACAACCCCCACGCGCGGCGATAGTTGTGTATAGCTATTTTCTCCGCCTTGCCCAAGATCATTCCGAATGCCCCCGGTAAGAATCAACCCTTCGAGAACGGGAAGTTCACCTTTAACTTGTAAAAATGCCGCACCAGTTCTAAAATCTGCAGATCGGCGCATCGGATTTATTTCTGCCTGATATGGTAACATGCTATCGCTTGAAACAATGTAATAAAACAACGTTCCGCCATCTTCCCCCGGTTGATATCGCCAGTCGAGATCAATTCCACCTGTTACGTCAATTACTTTTCCGGCATAATTCATATCGAAATAATATTCATATCCAACAACAGGAACTTCGTAGTGATACAAGAGTTCACCACTTCCGTTAAAATTAGTAAATCCACTGTCGCTTAATGGGGTAAACGAGCCCGTCTCTGTGGAGCGATTGTGTTTCAAGTATGTATTGAACGAAACCATATCGCTAACAGATTTGTCATAACGCAAGAAGGTTATGAATGTTTCCCAGCGAATATCATTTAGTTCATGTGAGAAATCACCGTTCCAATGTTCACCAAGACCGGAAAACCTTGACAAATAGTAAGTTCCAGCGCCAACACCTTCAAGTGGGCCTTCTGTTACGCGATAGCTCCCCATAGCGGAAAAAGCCTTGAGATCATTCCAATAGCGAAAATTTTGGTCTTTTTCCGAACCGACATATGTTTTGCTCGGTTCATTTTGAATATATGAAGCGGATGCCCAAAACTGCTGCTTATCACCGCGATGCGCCGCAAATGCTTCAGCATGGCGATGAGGAATTGGCCCTCCAAACCCTGTGCGACTTTTGAACGTTGTACTTTTCAATTCGGGGACTGCGGGAACAATGTTGACCACCCCGTAATACGCACCAGTTCCATAGAGTGACGAGGCGGGGCCGCGAAGAAATTCTACACGATTCATGCCGTACAGTGATAACTCTTCACCGGCAGGAGCTTTATTCGCTCGGATGTGATTTACGGGAATTCCGTCAACGAGAACAAGGTGGCGATTATTATTGAAACTGCTCGCTTTGACACCTCGCGTTTCAAATCCAGGTTCACCGTAGAGCCAACTTCCGCTGAACCCAGGGGTAATATCAGCCAACTCGCGTAGGGTGTAGCGCCCATAATTGCTCATATCAGTGCGATTATAACTGGTTATTATCCCCGGAGCATCGTAAATCGATTCGCTTTTTTTAGACGCTACCGATACTTCGATATCCATGAGATCTTCAAAACTCAGTTCAGCAAGTGAATCATCAGCGGCGAGTGAAACCACAGAGAGCATAATTAGAAGAGGGTTAACGCAGATAATACGATTCATACAATCCCTCCAAAATCAAAAAGCGTAGATTATAATTCTACGCCTTTTACCGAATATTCTCAAGGAAAAATCGAGATATTTACTTTTTCCCAAACAGCTTTTTCATAGGAGCGACTGGTTCTTTTCCTTTTACCACTTTTTTATCGCTCTTTTTTTTCTGAGGTGTCGAACTTGCCAATTTTGTGGTCGCCACGCGAGCGATCCAAAGTTGGAGCTTCTTAAGGGGGTTTTTTGTCCGTTTCGACATGATATCGATGTTAGTCATGCTCAGTTTAACAACAATTTCCCGCACTAGAGGACTCAACTTGAAAAAGTCGCTACTGCCGATCTGTTTTCCCGAAGAGGCAAATTTCTGCAACTCCTGCTGGAATTTCGGAGTGAGCCGTTTGCGGTACATGGTGATAATTTTCTCCTGCCCTTTCATGATTTCGCGCTGAACATCCATGTCAGGTTCGGTATGAATTTTTTTTGCAGTCGTCATTGATTCTGGCCTTCCGTCATTTGTTATTGCTCTAGAAAATACCATTTTCATCGATAGTTTTCCCGCTTTTTTCAACCTAAATGGAAGAAGCACAAAAATCATCCTATTCATTGGATAATTTCGGAGAAAAAAGAGCAAATAAAGTAAAATTTCGTTACATTGGTTTGAGAAAAACTTTCCACCAATTAATGAGGTGCTACTATGAAATCGTATTTCGCTTTTTTACTGATTTTTATCTCGTCAGTTTCCCTGTATGCTCAAAATAATTACGACGATTTTGTAGAAACTGAAGCCCGCCGCTACAAGGCAGGTGGAATTGCAATGCTTGTAGGAGGTACGGCCCTTATAGGCGGAGGAGCGGCAATGATGTCAAACAATAGCGACCACTCAAAAGTTATGGGAGCGATAATGTCAGCAGCCGGCGTCGGGATCGATGTGGGCGGAATCCTCAGCATCCGCAAGGGTAAAAACATCCTCGAAGAGTCGCGCAAAAGAGCACTGATCGTTTCACCTCAGGGTGTTCAGTTCGCGATACGATTCTAACGCTACTGTCATAGTTCAAAATAGGCCGATCGGGAAACTGATCGGCCTTTTTGCTTTCAATTGTTAGAATTTGCTGATTCTATCCCCTTATTCTTGAAAAATCACGGATCTATTGTAGACTGTGGCCACAACTAAACAAGAGGGGGGCTGTTTGAAACAAGCAGCAAAATGGGGCGCTCTTGTGCTCCTAGGAACATCGGCACTGTTTGCCGGTGACGATTCAGCGGTCAATCTGGTTGATACGCTGTGGGTTATGATGGCGGGATTTCTGGTGTTTTTTATGAATGCCGGATTCGCCATGGTGGAGTCTGGATTCTGCCGTGCTAAAAATGTGGTGAATATTCTCGCCAAAAATTTCGCCGTCTTTGCAATTGCAGGGCTCATTTTCTGGGCCGTGGGCTACGGAATAATGTTCGGTCAGGGAAATGTGATCATCGGGATGGATTCGTTCCTCGTGGATGAATCATCGAACAATCCGGTGACCAATATTCCTCTGTTTGCCTTTTTCTTTTTCCAGATGGCCTTTGCCGCAACGGCGGGATCGATTATCTCCGGTGCCGTGGCAGAGCGAATCAAGTTCTACGCATATATCGTATTTACCGTAATCATGATCGCCGTGATCTATCCCATGATCGGTCACTGGATTTGGGGGGGCGGATGGCTTTCTAAACTCGGTTTCCACGACTTTGCGGGATCCACCGTGGTTCACTCTGTGGGTGGATGGGCTGCACTGGCAGGAATCATCGTTCTCGGGCCGCGAATCGGGAAATTCCGCGCCGATGGAACACCAAAAGCGATTATGGGACACTCGATTCCACTGGCGGTTTTGGGAACATTTATTCTCTGGCTCGGGTGGTTTGGCTTTAACGCCGGTTCGACATTGGCCATGAACCTCGACGTACCAAGAATCGCTCTTATTACGGCACTTGGCGCATCAGCGGGGCTTCTTTCCTCTATGGCAGTCGTGTCGATTCGCGATGGCAAAACAGATCTTTCTATGGTGGTAAACGGATCTCTCGCCGGACTCGTGGCGGTGACTGCCGGTTGTGCTGTGTTCAGCCCAGTGAGCGCGATAATTGTGGGAACAATCGCGGGGATACTGGTCGCCTACCTCGTTCCATTCTTTGACAAGCTCAAAATTGACGATCCCGTGGGCGCACTGGCGGTGCATCTGGGCAACGGAATCTGGGGAACACTGGCCGTCGGTCTCTTTGCTTCTGCCGATTACCTCGGTGGTTCAGTGGGAGCGGGGTTGTTCATGGGCGGCAGTGCTGATCTTTTGGTAAAACAGATCATTGGCGTTGCTTCAGTGGGAGCAACCGTGTTTGGTCTTTCTATGATCGGCTGGACAATCCTGAACAAAACCATGGGGATTCGCGTGAGCCGTGAGGAAGAGATTGGCGGTCTCGACATCGGCGAGATGGGCATGGAAGGGTACAAAGGATTCCAGATTTTCACGACAGAGGATTAACAGATGAAAATGATAACAGCAATTATTCAACCGCAGAAACTTCCTGATGTAAAACAGGCTCTTATCGATGCGGATGTTCACAAAATGACCGTTTCAAATGTGATTGGGTGCGGTCAACAGGGCGGGTACACGGAAACCTATCGCGGAGCTATTTCCGAAGTGTCACTGATCAAAAAAGTGCGTATCGAAATAGCCGTGAATGACAATTTCGTTGAACCGACGATCGAAGCGATTATTAAAGGGGCGCGCACCGGAAAGATCGGCGATGGGAAAATTTTCGTCACCGACCTTCCGCGCTGCATTCGCATTCGCACCGGCGAAGAGGGAAATGACGCCATCGGGTAGACGTCCCTGTTTGAAAGATCTAACTCGCTGTAAGGGGATGATTCAATAAGAATTATCCCCTCTTTTTTTGACCTGAAATAACCTGTTCCGCCTAGAAAAGAACCTGTTCGACCTACGAACAAACCTGATTCTACTGGAAAAAAGCCTGATCGGACTGGAATGGAACCTATTCGACCTAGAAAAGAGTCCTGATCGGACTGGAATGGAACCTGTTCGACCTAGAAAAAAGGCCTGATCGGACTGGAATGGAACCTGTTCGACCTAGAAAAGACACCTGATCTCACTGGAATGGAACCTATTCGACCTAAGAGAGACACCAGCTCTCACTGGAATTGAACCTGTTCGACCTGAACGGAGGACCTATTTAAACGAGAGCGGGTACGCTTTGAACGGAATGGAACGCAGGGGAACAATTTTGGTAGTGTGGGAACGAGTTCAGCGAGTTTCCTCATCAACAACCGAACCGGTTATAACTAATTTTCCACGTGAGTATTCTAACTTTTTCTCATAAGCTTTTGACAGGGGTATCTTGCAAGTTGAGAGTAGTCTAACAGTTTCTTCAAAATTCCCAATTTTAAAGTAGAAGTCTGCTTTTGAAGTGAGCATTTTATACTCTACTTTAAGTGCATAATCTCTTGCAAACTCTTGTTTTTCAATTAAAATTGCATGTAATTTCTCTTCGATGATCGCATTGCTATTTAATAGTTCATCGCGAAGTTCACTTGGTACATTAGTCCATATTGTTTTAGATGAAAGATAAATGGAATCTCCATATTCATATCGAACCGCAGAATAGGCATTTTCAAACCAGTTTACATATGACCATTCTTTGGGCTCTGGACAGATTAGCGAAGAACTATTGGAATCCCAGTTTACTCCACTTGCTGTACGATAGATGAATGAGTATTCTTTTTCCGTAGAAATAAGGAGTCGTCCTATATTGTCGATACAAATCTCATTGATGTGAACAATCCTTGTCATCCTATTTCCTTGAAATAATTATTTAATCAATCCCTATAACAAGCACGTAGTGTGACCAAAATATACGTGCGCATAAACGTAAGACGTTGACAATGTAGAAACCTGGCGCAATTAATCGTATTAAAAAATCCTTCTTCTATGAAAGCAGGATACCCATCGCACAACGCTCAACATACCCTATTGGGTAGACTCAAGAACCGAGTCGAGCAGTTTTTTCACCACGGAAATCGCGGGAAAGTCGTTGAATTGAAAGCCGAATCGTTCAAAATAGGCGCTACTCATAAGCGCTTCGCTGACCACATTTTTTTTCGCCACCGACCGATCGACACCGATCAACAGGGGAACCTTTGACGACTGAAGCTGGTTCAGTCGTGCAAGAAGAGGAGATTCATGCCACCGGTGGAAGAGTTCCATAGAGACAACGGTTCCGGAGGCGTGGACGAACTGAAAGTCCGGGAAAATGACCGAGCCATCGGGGAGGGGAATAATGTTCACCGATTCGATGATCTGCCATTCGGTGCACTTGGCGCCAAATTCAGAGCGGAACACCTTGATTTCCGGCGGTTCGTAGGTGGAAAACCGAAAACTCGACACCAGTTTTGATTCCTGATCGATCGCCAAATGAGCCGTTCCCCGTTCCTGCTGAATTTCCGCGCGCAACTCCCACGATTTCATCGCCACAATGGCAGGAAAAAACGAGGCAAGTTGCAGGCCGTACTTGTTGACGTTTTCCAGAACCGATCCGGGCCCGGCGATCGTCAAATCGAGTCGGTAGGGGCGATCGGGGTTGAAACGAATATCCGCCAGCAATCGGAAAAACTTGAGATAGGAGAAGAGGCGACGCAGTTTTGCCGTGTCCGGTTCAACCAGACGAATTTCCACCGACCGCGATTGAATCAGGAGCGACTGGACGAGCGCCACATTGTAGCGATCGAGGAGTTGTGGCACGGTAATCGGCTTTATCGAAACGAGTCGTTCGTTTTCCGGATGATCGCTGTAGATATCGGTGAGAAAATCGGCGTAGTGAGAAAACTCGCCGGTCATAGTGGCGGAAAATTCACTGAACTTTTGCGGTGATTTTAGAAGTTCTGCCCCGCGAGTGAATAGTTCGTTGCGCACCGATCGATGATCAAGTGTTCCGCCATGAGAAAATTCACAGCGATCGAGAATCAATTTGTTCAGACCTTTTGCCAGTTTTATATCACGGGTCGAATTGACAATCCCCATCACCCCAAGGTGTTCTTTCGATGGATCGATAAAGGACGGTTTGATTTCACCTTTGGCAACTCTGAATCGCAAGAGATCTTTGGTAAGCATCTTTTCCCCTACACTAGTTTTGTTCAAAATACAAAGTTCGTCGTACCCATAGCGATTTTCCTTGATTCATTAAAAAATCAGCAGTTCAATTCGCGGCGAGTAAAAAATGAGCATATCGAGTCAGCCTTCGAAACCACCGCCCGAAATTTCGCTGTTTTCCGGCCATTTTGAGCACAAACACCCTAAAGAGAAGCAAAACCATTCCCAAAACCTCTTTCGCTTCAAAAATCGCCCTTTCTGAAAGCGCTTTTTTTGCCATATTTCATCGAAATTTTCATTTTTCACAATTTTTACTCCAAATGTCAGCTTTTCTTTTTCACCTACAAAATGTGCAAAGAGTCACTTTTCAACAAGAGATGAGTAGTAAATGAAAAAACGTGGAACAATTTTACCGGAACAACTTTTCAAATTGAATCGTAATTCACCCATTCACCTTTTTCAAAGGCAGAACAAAGTTTCCTGAGTCAGATTGGTGGAGAGAAAACTATTCAACTAACCAAAGGGGTTTGTATGAACTATGCACTTTTATCAGTCGCGGCAATTCTTACAATGAGTGCCGGAATCGATGCTCAGGATCGCATGCTGGAAAATTTCGACGGAAAATCGGCAGGGTACGATTTTTACAGTTACACCGATTCAACCGATGGCGGAAAGTCCAAGGGAAATACCTCGATCACTTCCGGCGAGAATAAATCGATTCTCTTTACCTATTCGCTGGACAAAGGAAAATATGAGTGGGAACCGTACGCTTCGTGCGATATGGGAATCTGGAAAAAACTGGATGCTTCGGGCTACGAAGGATTCCGTTACCGATACCGTGGAGCGAAACACGCAATCGCGGTGATGACCGATGAAGTGAAAGATTACTGTTGGTGGGAAACAAATCAACCTGCTACAGATGGCTGGAAAACGGTGACTGTATCATTTAAGAATGATCTCTTTCAACCAAACTGGGGAGTTGCGGTTCCCTTTAGTGCGGGAAAAATTTCAGGCTTTTCGTGGCGCGTAAATGGCGAAACCGGAGAATCGGGAACTGTTGAAATTGATGACATCGAACTTTTGCAAAAAGTGACGGTTCAAAAAAAAAATGATATGGAACTAAGTCCGGCAGAACTGCCTGATCGGACAGTTATTCCTCAGAGTGCCGCCAAACCGACGGCACTTCACAAACGGGTGGACACGTGGCTTTCCCGTGGTGTCTGCCTTCACAACTGGCTCGAAGAGGACGAGAAGTGGGATGGAAAATTCGAGTACAACAAAGCTTCGATAGCCAAATACGCTTCACAGGGATTTAACGCAATTCGCCTTCCGATTGATCTGGACAAATGGGTGAACGGTCGCGATTCGGTGGTGGCGGGAACCAAACCGTTTTCGGTCAATCCTGAACTCTTTGCCATTCTCGATTCGTTCGTGAACTGGACAAATGAATACAAACTGTCTCTGACGATAGACTATCATCAGTACGACAAAAGTCTCAATGTAAAATCGGTGATGGATCCGGGTTATCGGAAAATGACTGCCAATCTCTGGAAAGCGGTGGCTTCGTACTACGCCAAAAATAAGCGCGACAATATTTTTTACGAACTGACCAACGAACCGGGAATCATGGATGATATTGCCAACAGTTCGTGGCGCGAAATGGCAAAGGAGATGCTCGATTCGATCAGAACCGTGGACACATTCCATTCGGTGATCTACGGAGATTCACGCTGGTATGATATCGACAAGATGATCAACAACAATCGATTCGCTCCCGAAGACGGCAATATTGTGTATGCATTTCACTTTTACGAACCGTTCATTTTCACTCATCAGGGAGCTGTTTGGGTTGATATGGAACGCACTCACGGGATTTCTTTTCCCTACGATTCACAAAAGTGGTCTACTGAGTTTTCTGAGCTTGGCGTAACCGAATCCAACGAAGAGTGGATCAAGGATGCGTTCAAAGAATATTATAAAATGGGCAATTCAAATGCCATGTACAATGCGGTTGCGGAAACAAAAATCTGGTCGATTCAGCAGGGCATTCCAATCGTCTGTAATGAGTTTGGTGCTAATGACATGCGTTCTGATGTTCAGTCTCGATCAAACTATTTCAAAGCTATGGGATCGATCTTTAAGGAGTTGAACATCGGCTACGCGGTCTGGTTCGGTCTGTTCGATGAAAAGGAGAATCTGATTCCCGGAGTTGGTCCGGCGATGGGGCTGAAATAGGTTGATTCAAAAAACCAATAGCGCATCGATACAATGAGAAAAGCGAAAAGGCGAACGGTGATTCGCCTTTTCGCAATACCTGCAAATATTATTGAAAGGTTTCTATCATGAACTACATAATACCGTTATTCTGTTCGGCATTACTACTATTCGTATCCTGTGCGAAAACGATAACAGAACCAGAGGCAATACAGCTAACAGACACTACCCAAACAACGGACTCAATCAAAACAACCAGCCTTCTCGATTTTGATCATCCACTTCTCGAATCCTTTCAATTACTCAGCTTTGCAGATGCTGATAACCAAGGGAAATCAACCATCGTTTTTGACACGATTTTGGAATCATCCAGCAAGAGTGGACGTCTATCATTTTCACTCGACCAAGGGGCAAATGAATACGATCCATTTGCTGGTGTAATCTTGAAATTCCCTTCTGCCGGGTACGATTGTTCTGCTTATAAAGGTCTGTCTGTACGATATCGCGGGGATGCGTTTTCTCTCTTGCTGATTACATCAACGGTACTCGATTACGCCGATTACAAAGTAGAACTTCCCGCAAGTCCAGTGTGGAAAACTATTACGGTCAGTTTTGAACAAGATTTCTTTCAGCCTTCGTGGGGAAAAGCAGTTCCTCTTGCATTGGATAAGATCACGGGGATATCCTTTCAAAAAAATGCCAAACACGGCACGAAAGGATCATTTGAATTTGACGATCTGAAACTGATGAAAACCGTGACCAAAGAGATTCAAAACGATATGCAGGTAAAGGATCCTGAGATCCCCGAACTTCTACCGATCAAGTCAGGGACGGTCACCTCCCCAGTCCAAGCAAAGGTCGAAAAATATCTCACCAAAGGGGTGAATCTTTCTGACTGGATGGAAACGGTAGAACCGTTTAATGGAACATTCAAATACGATCGAAAATGGATAAAAAACCAAGCCGACCAGCGTTTTAAGAGTATTCGTTTCCCCATCGATCTGGACAAATTTGTCAAAAACAAATCGGCCGTCATTACCGGAACAGCCACCTTTGAACTTGAACCATCGCTCTTTCTGTTGATCGATTCACTTCTTCTTTGGACCGAAACCTATGGGCTCTCACTCACTATTGATTATCATCAGTACGACAACAGTCTGAACGCCGTTTCGGTGAACAACGCGGGCTATCGTGTCATGGCGTCCAACTGCTGGAAAGAGGTAGCGAACTATGTGGCTTCAAATAAGCGCGATGATATCTTCCTCGAACTGACAAACGAACCGGGGATCAGCGACGATGTACCAAACGATGCCTGGCGCGTACTAGCAAAAGAGATGCTTGATTCGATCAGAACGGTGAACAAGCGGCACACGGTGATCTATGGCGATTCCCGTTGGTATAATATCGAGACGCTGATCAGTTCACCGCTCTTTGCACCCGACGATGGCAATATTGTCTATGCGTTTCACTACTATGGGCCATTCATTTTTACCCATCAAGCGGCAGAGTGGGCCGAAGGTTTGGGCAATTCAAAGAACGTGGAGTTCCCTTACACAAAAGAGTCGTGGTCAACGGAATTTAGCAATTTTGGAATATCCACATCTGCGCCGAGTTGGATTCTTTCCAGCTTTAAAGAGTACTACAAAACCGGCAATAAAAATGCGATGATGAATGAAGTTATCCCGGTGAAAAACTGGGCGATTCAAAACAATGTCGCAATAGTTTGTAATGAATTTGGAGCATTTGATCGCAAAAGTTCTCTCGACTCCCGAAAAAATTGGTTCAAGGCCGCGACCTCCATCTTTGATGAATTGGGTATCGGATGGGCTTATTGGTTTGGTGCTTCCGATGAAACAGGAACACTTCACCCCGGAATGGCAGAAGCGATGGGGTTGAAATAGAAAAGTTCATTTCATATTTCGAACAGGAGAGGGCGGACATTGGTTCGCCCTTTTTCATACAAAAATGGCGAACCGGAAACCCGATTCGCCATTTTCCTTTGATCCTCCCCAATTTTTTACCAATCGAGCTTGGAAAACCATGACTATTTAGAGCCATGAATCATTTCGATTTTGGAACCCGTGAGCAGTTGCTCGTGATATTTTTTTCGTTGAATCGTTGTGTCCTTGCATCGTTGTTTTTCAATCAGAAATGCTGAACCGATTCTGCGGAACCACATTTCCCGTTGTCAAGGAACTACATTTTTGATACAATTAATTTCAAAATCAATGATCGGAGCAACCATGCCTCATTCGTTTTCACAAGTTATCATCCACATTACATTTCATATCAAAACGACATCAGCACCAATCCCAGAAGAACACCTTCCTGCGATCCATAACTACATCAAGGGGATAATTGAAAATCACGGCTCATACTGTTATCGGGTAGGAGGTATTGAGAACCATGTTCACATCGCCCTCGATCTTCCCCGAACTATCACCATTGCAGATTTAGTTCGACACATAAAAGGATCATCTTCGCATTGGATTTCAGAATCAAACATGATCCATAATTTCTCATGGCAGACCGGATATGGTGCATTTTCATTGAGTCATTCTCATTTGAATCAGTTAATCAACTACATCAAAAACCAACGTGAACACCATCGAATGCTCTGCCCAAAAATCGAAATGATCACACTGCTTGATAGGTATGGTATTGACTATGACCCGAATACTGTTTGGGATTGATTGTCCACCGTTACCATGGATAAATCCATGGCCTAATATTCAGTTTGATCCTGCCGGATCGATTTCCCGTATTCACCCCAATGGGTGAAATTTCACGGATTCATCCATGAAATGGTCAATCATTAACCATGGATAAATCCATGGTCTAATATCCATTTTGATTCTACCGGAACGGTTCCAGTATTCACCCCAATGGGTGAAATTAAATATTCGACCACGGATTCATCCGTGGTGGGCTTAAATACAAAATGCGAGATTCAATTGAACCTCGCATTTATGTTTTCACCCGAACGGGTGCAATTTCATAGTAGCCCGGGGATTTATCCCCGTGGCACAATTATGCGTTTTTGGTCGCCGCTTCGAACATCTTGTTCACACGATTCAGATACGCAGTCTGATCCGGAACCTGACGACCTTCAGCGATCAACGCCTGTTCATAGAGAAGCGTAATCCACTCCTGAACCTGATCGTTTTTCGGATCTTTCCCGTAGAGATCGTTCAGATTGTTCACGATCGGGTGCGAAGCGTTCAGTTCGAGAATCTGTTTTGATTCAGGAACCGGCTGACCCATAGCACGCATCATCTGTTCCATCTGAGCAGTCATTGATCCCGCTCCGCTCACGAGACACGCGGGTGACTCTTTCAGACGGTAGGTAAGACGAACATTTTCAAGCTTACTTTCCAGAACTTCTTTCACCCCTTCGAGGAACTTACCGAGACGTTTCTCCTCTTTCTTTTCCGCTTTTTCATCACGAGAAATCAGATCACCCAGATCAAGATCTTCTGCAGTGATCGACTTGAGCTCTTTGTCTTCAACTTTGTAGAGCTGAGGTACCACGAACTCATCGATCGGATCGGTAAGATAGAGTACTTCGATACCATTCGCACGGAACAGTTCAAGGTGAGGAGATTTCGAAGCGGTCGCGTAGTTTTCCGCGTTGATATAGTAGATATGTTTCTGACCTTCACGCATACGACCAACGTACTCCTTGAACGACGTCAGATAGTTTTCATCGCCACCAACGGTCGAATTGAAACGCACGATTTCAAGAAGATTGTCGCGGTGTTCATATTCACTGTGAAGGCCCTCTTTGATAATCGTTCCGGTCTGTTTCCAGAATTTCGCGAACTCTTCCGGCTCTTTTTCCGCCATCTTTTTGATCTCTGCAAAGATCTTTCCGGTGAGAGCTTTTCCGATTTTTTTGATCATCGGATTGTCCTGAAGGATTTCACGGCTCACGTTAAGCGGAAGGTCATCGGTGTCAACCACACCTTTTACGAAACGGAAAAATCCTGGGATCAACTCTTTCACTTCATCAGAAATGAACACTTTGCGAACGTAGAGTTTCACGCCGTGTTTGCGTTCGATATTGTTCGATTCGAATGGAGAGATTGACTCCGGAAGGTACATGATCGAACTATACTCAAGTGTTCCTTCAGCCTTCGTGTGGATCGTTTTGAGAGGCTTGCCGAATCCACCGCACGCACCAGAGAAAAACTCTGCGTATTCATCTTCGGTTACTTCCGAAGTTGAACGAGTCCAGATCGGCTTGTTGTTGTTCACGATTTCAAACTCAACCGGTCCTTCAACCTCTTTGCCGTCTTTCCACTCAGGAGCTTTTTTCAGCTCAACAGGGAACGCGATGAAGTTCGAATATTTTTTTATGAGAGATTTAAGCTCCCAAATTTCCGCGTAGTTTTTAGACTCATCGTTGAGCGTAATGATAATATCTGTTCCGGTTTCTGCCCGTGAAGCTTCTTCGATTTCGAACGAACCTTCGCCTTCAGAAATCCAACGGAACGCCTGTTCTGATCCCGCACGACGAGTAAGAACTTCAACTTTCGTCGCCACCATGAACACCGAGTAGAAACCCACACCGAACTGACCGATAAGGTTCGAGTCAGCTTTCTGATCACCTGACAGCGATTCAAGGAACGCTTTCGACCCAGAACGAGCGATTGTTCCGAGGTTGGCGATCAGTTCGTCGTGATTCATACCGATACCGTTATCGGTGATCACGATGGTTCCTGATTCTTTGTCAGGATTAATACGGATTTTCAGTTTATCGGGATCGCAAGCGATCGCCGAATTGGTGAGCGATTCGAAACGAATCTTGTCCAGCGCATCGGACGAGTTTGAGATCAGTTCACGAAGGAAAATTTCCTTGTGGCTGTAAAGCGAATGAATCATCAGCTGAAGAAGCTGTTTGACTTCTGTCTGGAACTCCATTTTTTCTGCCATGTTTTTCTCCTTTGTTTAATAGTACATGGTACAGTTGCCCGCTAAAATATGTTATCCGGTTCAATAGCGCAAATAGGGGAGATGTTTCACGTGGAACAATGTCTTCCTCGGATTGAAATCCGGGCCTTCGATTGAATTAAATCTCGAGGATGAACCTCGCACTCATCCGCAGGATGCAACTACATCTTCAGCCATCGATTCATCGATGGCGAATATCAAAAAGGGCGCCCCGTAGAATCGGATCACCCTTTTTGTTTCATGTGCAACCTATACAGCACGCGCCGCATCAATTCCGATTTAAATACCCAACTTTTGAATCAAACGAGATACTTTCAGTATTACTTTGCATCTTCCATTGAATCCCAAAAATCACTATCGAGTTTCTTTATTATGATTGTCTCTTCTAGCTGCATTCCGAGCCCGTATTCATAGATGTATGATGCTAATTGTTCCCCATCAATCAAAACAATGGTAGTTGTGCCGTTAAGACTTTCAGCATAGTCAATTGCATTTTTTGAGAATCCCGAAGTTGTTATTGCTTCGCGGGGCAAATATGACATGTTTTATACCCCCGCATACAGAATCTTTTCGTGTTTGAAATAGTTAGCGATCCTTGCTGGAGT
>JAIFMU010000007.1 GCA_020048285.1 bacterium
CACCAGTTGGAAAATGGGAAAAACATGAATCCACTTGAACTCTTCGGGATTTCGTTAGGGTTACCCCACAGCTAAAGGGTACATAGCCAAATTTTTTGTCTTCTCGGGCCGAACGGTGCGGGAAAGACAACCACGGTGAATCTCTTTCTCAATTTTGTGGAACCCACTTCAGGCGAGGCGATCGTGTGCGGAATCAACAGCGCAAAAGATCCGCTCGAAGCGCGCCGTCATGTGGCGTACATTCCCGAAACGGTGATGCTCTACCCGAATCTCACCGCTCTTGAAAATCTGGAATACTTCGCGGCGATCTCCACGGGGAAAAAACACTCTGAGACAGAATTGAAATCGCTTTTGGCAGAATCTGGTCTTCAGGAAGAGGCGTTTGCTCGTCGAGTAAAAGGATTTTCCAAAGGGATGCGTCAGAAAGTGGGAATCGCAATCGCTCTGGCAAAAAATGCGCAGGCACTTCTGCTCGATGAACCGACCAGCGGACTCGATCCGAAAGCGGCCAATGAGTTTGCGGCGATCATGGGGAAACTGCGCGATCGAGGCATGGCGATTCTCATGGTGACTCACGACCTATTTCTTGCAAAACAGTGCGGTAACCGCGTGGGAATTATGGAACAAGGCCAACTCAAGCAGATTCATGCAACAGAATCACTCGATCTGATCGAACTGGAACAAATCTATTTGGCAATCTCTTCGGGAGCGGGATCATGAATCGCGCCGCGGTGATTCAGCGAATCGCTCTGAAAGAGATGGCCGATCATTTTCGTGAATCGCGCCATCGCTGGTTGTTTGGCATTTCCATCGTACTGACAATCTGCGCAATTATGTTCGGAACTGTTCAAATTAAACGATTTAACGCCGAACAAACAGCTTCTTCAACAATGGACGCTCAGATTTGGAACAGCCAAGGGGCGAAAAATCCTCACGCGGCAGCTCACTTTGGTCAGTACGCCTTTAAACCGTGGAGTCCGCTCACTTTAGCAGATCCCGGCGTGGCGCTCTACGAAGGAACGGCGATCTGGATGGAGGCGCACAAGCAGAATCCGGACAGCTTTTCACCGGCTCGTGATCGCGGAACCGCCGGTCGAAATGCAACGCTGACCTTGGCCTTTGTTCTGCAAAAAATGATGCCTTTGGTGATTATCCTTCTTGCCTTTTCCGCCTTTACCAAAGAACGCGAACGGGGAACGCTTCGCCAGCTGTTGAGCCTTGGCGTATCACCGGCGGATCTCTTTGCAGGAAAATCTATTGCATTTATTGTGATGCTTGGCCTGCTCATGATTCCCGCTCTTGTCGGAACTGGTGTAACGCTGTGGATTTTCAAAGATTCGGTATCGTTTCCTCTTGCTGACCTTGTGGCTCGAACCGTATGGCTTGTGGGAATCTATGCGCTCTATCTCTTTGGATGGTTAGCGGTTACAATCGCCGTGTCCGCTCGGTCGAAAACATCGGGAACCGCCTTGGTCATTTTGACCGCGTTCTGGATTTTCAGCTCCTTTGCGGCTCCTCGAATCATGAGCGATCTCGTGAAAGATCGTCCAAATCTGCCGACTTCACTTGAATTTAACACGGCAATCGCGGAACAGAAAAAGAAGGATTTCGGGCACAGCACCGATCATCCAGCCTACGCGGCGTTTCAGGATTCAATTTTGAAATTCTATAAGGTCGATTCGGTGTCGCAGCTTCCCGTGAACATGCGCGGACTTTCACTTCGCCGATCCGATGAAGTGGGATACACGATTTACGACACGCTCTTTGGTCAACTCTATGACGATATTTATCAGCAAGATATGGTGCGCGCATCTCTTGGGTTTATCATACCTTCTTTGGCGATTGAACAGCTCTCCATGAGTTTTGCCGGAAGTGACAATCGCGGGCATTTTCATTTTGTCACCGAAGTGGAAAAACATCGGCGCATGATTCAGACGCTCGCCAGTGAAGATTTGATTTTCAACGCAAAATTTGGCGATGAAACCTACGCCGCTTCGCCGGAGTTGTGGGCAAAAATGAAACCGTTTGTGTATCACTCAGCATCGGTCGATTCGGTTGCACAACAACAGTTTCCGATTCTGCTTGTCTTACTCGGATGGGCTGTTCTTGCAACGGTTCTCGCCATTCGTTCTATTAAATCGGTAAAACCGCTGTAAGGGATTGATTATGGAAAACGACATGCTTTTTATGCAGCCATACAGACCGAACTTCGACTGATTCGAGCGGAAACGGCGCCAAAATTAGTGATCCTCTTGACCGCTCTAACGCTGATCTACGCTCTGATCAGCGGCGTTGGATTTACGCAAAGCCGTCAAAAATCGGCAGAAGCGGTAACCAAAAGTGCTCAAGAGAAAGTGGCATCGCAACGCGATAAAGCTCAGCAGATTGCCGAGGGAAAAATCCCTGTGCCGGATAAACCCTATCAGGATCCGGGCAATACGATCTATGTAGGCTCAAGCGTGTCCGAAGTGGCGGCACTTCCGCAAGGGCCGCTTGCCTTTTTGTCCGTGGGAGAAAGTGATCTTTTTCCGCCGGCGATTCCCGTTTCTGCACGAGGAAAAGAGAGTTTTCTTTTTAATGATGAGATTAGCAATCCGTCCCATCTTTTGACCGGAATTTTTGATCCCGCCTTTGTGCTCGTGGTACTTCTGCCGCTCTTTATCTTGGCGCTCACCTACAATGTGATTTCCGCTGAACGAGAACAGGGAACCTTGTCGCTCAACGCCGCTTCGCCGGTACCTCTTCGGGTAATCATGAGTGCAAAACTGTTGGTTCGCGTTGCCGTTCCGGTACTTACCGCGGTGATTGTGCTCTTGGCGGCGGTTCTTTGTATCAATCCTTCCGCTTTCAATGAAGTACTCCTTGTCGCCGCTGCGGTGACTGTTTATGGACTTTTTTGGGGAGCGGCAGCTCTTGCGGTCAACGGTTTTGGATTGGACTCGACCGGTAACGCCTTAGTGATGAGTGTTTTGTGGATCTGTACGGCTTTTGTAATTCCCGCGGGAATCGATGCGGTGGTTGAGATTGTTCACCCAGCGCCGATTCGATCGGAAATGGTTTTGGCGGTGCGCAACGGTGCGGTTCAGGTGGAAACAAAACACAGTTCCGCTCAGGCGCAGTACGAACTTGACCACGCGAAGACTGGGCACACTCACGGTGAAGACACGGCGGTTCATACGCATAGTGATCCTGCAATGGAACGCGGTTCGGTGCAGGAAAAGACCTACCTTCGCCTGCAAAGTATCAAAGCTTCACAGGTACTTGGCGATTCTATCTACCAAAATCAGAACAGGTTACTTGATGAGCGCAATCGCCTTGCATCGATCTTGAAACTCAGTTCTCCGGTTCTTGTGATGCAGGAGATTCTGTCTGAAATTGCCGGAACAGGGAGCCTTCGCTATCGTTCCTACAGCGATCAGGTGGATCAGTTTCACGATTCATGGCGAACATTTTTTATAACTCGCGCAGAACGGGGAATTCGTCTCGATGGCGCGGCGTATGATTCGTTCCCGAAATTCCATTACTACGAACGCTGTTCTGAAGAGTCGGCGAAACATATTTGGCGAGGAATTATTGTAATCGGACTCTTCTTCCTTGGATTTTCCGCTCTTGCAAAAGGATTGCTTTCTCGGTTTCGGGTTGCAGGGAGATGAAAGTTCGCGTTCAAAAAGCGGTTCTGTTCGGGGCAATTCTGATTGTATATGCGATCGTTTTTGCCCTGACCGTTCCTCAAAAATCACCGGAATTGAAACCAATTCCCGAGCCGGAAACGGTTCGCGTTCGGTTGAAATCAATCGCTCCAACGGTGGAACAGTCCGCAGTTGTTCCGCCTTCGGTGATCGTTGAAAAAAAGCGGGCTGATCCGACAAAACCGGTGGAAGTAACACCGGATATTGAACCAAAAGAACCGGCACAAGTCTCGGCTCCCGCGGTTGTTCCTACAGTAAATAGTGTTCAAGAACCGGTAAAAGGTTCGTCCACCGTTGTAGAAACGCCGGTGTACCAACCGACCGCTTCGGAAATCGAATCGGCACGATCGAAGTGGTTCAGTGCGGTGCGATCCACCGTGGAAAGCCGGAAAAAGTATCCGAAACAGGCGATGCTTGCGGAAATCGAAGGAACCGTCACGATTCGGTTGAAAATTTTGAAAAACGGAACGGTTAGTTCCTGTGAAATTCCTTCGGGAAAAAATGGCGTTCTTGAACGCGCAACGCTTGCAGCTATGGCTGACCTTCGATCAGTGGCGCCAATTCCGGAAATTGTACAAAAATCAGAAATGACCGTGGATATTCCGCTGGTCTACGAACTAAAGTGAGGAACCTATGAGTATCTATTCGTTTATCAATAACGGCGGAGCGATCGCCTGGATTATCTGTGGTCTGTCGGTGATCGGCCTGTGGCAGATCGCGTGGAAATTCATTACAATACATCGGTTTTGGAAACGGGAACGGACAACCCTTCCGGAAAAAATCTTGAGAAAACTGCGCAATGTGGAAGCAAACTCGATTGTCATGCTCGAACTGATCCGCACCGAAACTTCCTGTGCTTTTGCCCCGCTCGAAAAGGGTATCACCACGATCAGCACAATCGCTTCGACGGCACCGCTTTTGGGGCTCTTGGGAACAGTAATGGGGATTTTCGAAACATTCGGCATGATGGCAAAGCAGGGAACCGCCGATCCTCAGGCGTTGGCGGGCGGAATCAATATCGCGCTGATCACAACGATTGTCGGTTTGATCGTGGCGATTCCTCATGTGGTGAGTTACAACTACTTTATCAGCCGAATCGACAGCGAACGCAACGAAATTGAAAACGAAATTCTCAAGGCACTGGAACTGAAACTGGTGGTGCATTCATGAGAAAACGTCCCACACTGATGCAGATCGATCTCACGCCGTTGATCGACTGCGTGTTTATCCTGCTGATTTTCTTTGTCGCCACCGCTTCGATGCAGGAAAAAAAGGCGACGCTGAAAATCGATCTTCCGCAAACCGACGGCGAAGTCGCTCCGCCCAACCAGAAAAACCACGCCCTCGAACTATCAGAATCGGCCATGGCCTTTGACAGTAAGCCAATCGATCAAGCGGCGTTTGTGCAGACTTTGAATTCACTGCCAAAAGAGTCGGTCATCTCGATTTATATCGACAAAAACTGCCGCTATGAACGAATCGCCCCGATTCTCAAGGCGATTCAGACAGCAGGAACCGCTCAGATTGATCTGGTGGTGGAAGCGAAATAGGGGCTCTTTCCGACGGGGTTGTTCGTTTCCCTCTGGTTCAATTCCCAAAGAAATCGTTATTGTCACGAATTCTGCGATACCGGCGGCCATTTTGCTTCGAAATAGTTGCGAAAAAGAGAGGCGATAGTCTGTTTTTTATGTACTTTTGAATAGAGCACAATTATTGTGGCGATTCTACCTCGATTTTTTGGAGAATCTGCCGATATAAGGAGAGTACGGGAGTTCATGGTCACCGGATCAACAGGGGGAAAAATGAGTTTCATATCAGGTTTTAATGCGAATCAGGTTGCCGTTTTTACTACTACGCAGATTCGCGATCTGCGCACTGACGATTACGCGCAAATGTCAACCGAACAGTTGAGTATTCTGAGTACGCAACAAATTTCTGCTATTGAAACTCGTGATTTGGTCATTCTCAGTACGGGGCAGATAAGTTCCCTGTCTAACTACTCCATGAAAGGGTTACTCGTCAATCAGGTGCGCGCTTTTTCAACGGGACAGATTGCCGCACTCTCCACGGGGCAATTGGCTGGACTCACCTCTGCTCAGATTGCCGGATTGACATCGCAACAGATAGGCGTTTTGACGTCGGAACAACTCTCTAGTTTCAGTTCTACACAATTGGTGGCGTTTTCTACCGATCAGATGAAAGCATTTTCCAGTAGTCAGATCGGCATACTAAGTACGGTTCAATTTGCGGCACTAGAAACCGCCGATCTTCGGTCGTTAAGTACAGCGGTAATCGCATCACTTGATAATTCATATATTTGGAATCTCTCAACAGCCCAGTTTGCTTCACTTGCCACTGCTCAGATTGCCGCCTTGACTACTGCTCAGATCGATGGACTCCGCTTTGAACATGTGGCGGCCTTGACCACTGAACAGGCGCGCGCGTTGACTTCGTTACAGGTGAGCGGTTTCCGCGCGGATCAGCTGATCTACATTGAAACTGCTGATGTGGCAGCCCTTGCCACTGCAACGGTGAGAAAATTATCCACTGATCAGCTGTTTAATCTAAACAGTGCTCAGATTGCCGCTTTTTCCACTGCACAAATCGGTTCATTGGGAAGTGAACAACTTGTGGCGTTCCGTGCGGAACAACTTGAAGCGTTTACCACTACCCAGGTTCGAGCATTTCAGTCGAATCAGGTGCAAGGATTCACCAATTCTCAACTTGATGCATTAGAAAGTCGCGATTTAGCTTCTTTTTCAACCTCGGCGATCCGTGGATTTACTACGGATCAGATTCGTTCACTGGAAAATCACAAAATCCCCGTTCTTAGCACTGCTCAGATTAGTGCCTTTTCCACCGCCCAACTCGCTTCAATGACCAATGACCAGATTATCTCCCTCTCATCAATACAGGCGAAATCATTAATCAGTGCTCAGGCGGTGGCGTTTTCAACTGCGCAGATTCGTTCGCTCGAAAATGAAGACCTTGCGGCTCTATCCACACCGGTAATTCGCGCGCTTTCTACGGTGCAAGTGTCAGCTCTTACCAACGACCAGTTCAGTTCACTAACTACCATTCAGACGGGATCGCTCACGACAATTCAACTGGCAAATCTCTCTACTGATCAAGTTGCGGCATTGACAACAGCCCAGGCGCGTTCGCTGGTGGGAGCGCAGATCAGTGCGATGGGCACAGCGGCGCTTCGGGCTATGGAACCGGATGATGTGGCGGCGCTTTCGCTTTCAGCAATTGCCGGATTAACAACTCTTCAGATGCAATCGTTTACCACAGGGCAGATCGCCGCTC
The DNA here is from genome assembly GCA_020048285.1 of bacterium. GTDB lineage: Bacteria > Fibrobacterota > Chitinivibrionia > Chitinivibrionales > Chitinivibrionaceae > JAIFMU01. The sequence continues at coordinate 6,999 of JAIFMU010000007.1, forward strand.
TTACGACGACACAAGTGAGTTCATTTTCTACCAATCAGTTAGCGCAACTGTCTAGCGCACAAATACGATCTCTCACCACTGATCAAGCACGAGCACTTAATTCTTTACAACTGAAATCTTTTTCAACTGTACAGATTAGTTCACTTGAAAATGAAGATCTCGCGGCTCTTGCAACTGGATCGATCCGCTTGTTGGATTCAAATCAAATGAACGTGTTGAGTTCAAGTCAGTTTAGTTCATTGGCCACTGCTCAGATCAGTTCGCTCACCACTGGGCAAATTTCTCATTTTTCATCAAATCAGATTATCTCTCTCACTACAGATCAGGCTCGCTCGCTGGGCAGTTCTCAGATCGCCGTCTTGACCACTGCGCAAGTAGCCAGTTTTGCCACGGATGATTTTGCTGCACTTGCCACAGCGGCGGTGCGGTCGCTCAGTTCACATCAGGTTGAATCGTTGACCTCGGCACAGTTTGCGTCGTTCACTACAACGCAACTCAGTTCGTTGAGCAGTGGCGTTATAACTTCACTTTCGACGAGTCGACTTGCGGAACTCTCCACAGCGCAGTTCTCTTCACTGACGAGTCAGCAGATTTCGGCATTGACGACGGAACAAGTGGTTTCGCTTTCTACCGCGCAAGTGGTGGCGTTTACTACAGCGCAGGCCCGCGGCCTCACGGGAGCTCAGATTGCCGCTTTTTCTACAAATCAACTGAGCAAGATGGAAACTGGTGATGTTGTGTCACTAGCGGCAAATACAGTGCGATCGTTGACCACGGATCAGGTCGCTTCGTTCTCCACAACTCAAATTCAGGCCTTGAGTTCTACACAGATCAGTTCACTTACCACGGCTCAGACGGCAGCGCTCTCGACAGATAAAGTGGTTGCACTCACCACGTCGCAGATGAAAGGGTTGTCAAGTCTGCAGGTCACTTCGCTGGCCACCACGGTAATTGCGGCGATGGAAACAGAAGATATGGCTTCGCTGGCCACAGGGGCAGTTCGCGGATTGAGTTCTGATCAGATTGCAACTCTCAGTTCTGCGCAATTTACGTCGCTCACCTCGGCGCAAATCGGGGCATTGACGACGGCGCAAGTTGGAACATTAAGCACGAATCAAGTAATTCAATTGACCACTTCTCAAGCGGGAGCGCTTACTAGTATGCAGATTGGTGCATTGAGCACTGATCAAATCGCATCGATTGAAGCGGCGGATCTCACTCTGTTGACGACGCTAGCGGTGCGAGGATTTTCAACGGCTCAGATTGCGGCGTTGACCAGTTCGCAGTTTAGTGCTCTTCAGAGTGGGCAAATTGGTGCCTTTTCAACGGCGGTGATCAGTACTCTGTCTACAGCTCGTATCGCAGATTTCACTTCACAGCAGATCAGCACTTTGACCACCAGTCAGGTGGCCGCACTTGCCACTGCTCAAATTGCTGCCCTTTCTTCGGGGCAGATCGCCGCATTCACCACGGCACATGCGCGAATACTCAGCTCAAATCAGATCAGCGCATTTAGCTCTTCACAGATTTCGGCTCTTGAAACCGCCGATCTTCGCATGTTGACCACTGCGCGTATCGCCGGACTCACCACTGATCAACTGCGCGGCTTAAATTCAGAACAGATCGGCAATCTCGGCACAGAACAACTAGCCACCTTGAGCACTTCTCAGATTGACTCACTTCGAGGTGACCAGACCGCCTCGCTTACCACCGACCAAGTGGTTCGACTCAGTTCAACACAGGTGAAAGCCTTGACAACGAGTCAGATTTCGGCGCTTCTCACGAGTCAGGTAGCGGCTCTTGAAACCGCTGATTTTGTCGCGCTCAGCAGTGCTCAGGTAAGTGCGCTTTCTTCGAGCCAAATCGGAGCTATCACCACGGCTCAACTGGCAACGCTTTCCACCGTATCGATCAGCGCATTAACCACTGATCAGGCTTTGGGACTTACTTCGGTGCAACTGCAAAGCTTGAAAACTTCTCAGGTGGTGGCTCTTGAAACTGCAGATGTGGCCGTGGTTTCTACTGCCGCCCTTCAAGGATTTGGTTCTTCGCAATTCGCAGCGCTTTCATCGTCGCAGTTGACCGCGCTTACTACCAACCAGATCAGTAGTCTCACCACGGGGCAGATCAGTTCGTTCTCCTCATCGCGGATTGCCGAGTTGACCACTTCCCAGTTTGAATCGCTCACCACGGCGCAGATCTCCTCGCTCACGGCAGATCAACTGCGCAATCTCACGACATCTCAGATCGAAAAGCTGACCACTGCACAGGCGGGTGCGCTTAGTTCTTCGCAGGTTGAATCGCTCTCGACCAATCAGATTCGCGCCTTTGAAACAGCGGATATATCCTCGTTCTCTACCACGGCGATTCGTTCGTTGAATGCGAGCCAAACAGCATCGCTCACCACGGCGCAAGTGTCAAATCTTACCACTGCTCAGATTCGCGGGTTAACCACCGATCAGATCTCCGCGCTTACTTCTGATCAGGTGATTGCTTTGACCACTGCTCAAGCACAGACACTGACCACTGCACAGATTTCGAACCTTTCCAATGATCAGATTCGCGCCTTTGAAACAATCGATCTCGCGGGACTTTCTAGTTCGGCGATTCGCACGCTCAACGCAAATCAATTAAACACTCTTACTTCAACTCAGCTCTCTTCGCTTTCCACCGAACAGATCGTTGCGTTGGCCACTGGACAGATTCAATCGCTCGCGTCAAATCAACTCGGCTATTTAACCACTGGGCAGATTGCGGGACTCTCTGAAACACAGGTACAAGTGCTTAGTTCGGCGCAGATTTCTGGACTTTCCACTGAACAGATTCGTTCGGTTGAATCCAATGACCTGGCAGTTCTGACCACTGCGGCAGTTCGCGGTTTCACCACGGCTCAGATCGCTTCGCTCACCACGGTGCAACTGACCGCATTCTCACCGGATCAGATTCAATCGCTCAGTTCACAGCAGATTAGTGCCGCCACTACTGCTCAGATCGCATCACTCACGGCTGATCAGTTCCGTGCGCTTACGTCGACTCAGATAAAAGCGTTCACCACGGCACAGGTTGTGGCATTGACCAGTGAACAGGCGCAGAACCTTTCCACGGTTCAGGTATCGGTTCTTTCAACCGCGCAGATTAGTGCTTTGCAGACGGACGATCTCGTCGCCATGAACAGTGCTTCACTGCGGACTTTGCAAGGGGATCAACTTCGCGCTCTCGGGACGAGTCAGATTGACGCACTCACCACTGCCCAGATTCGGTCGCTTGCGGCAGATCAGATTACCAATTTCACCTCCGGTCAGATTGTAGCCTTGACCACGGCGCAAACGGCGGTCTTTACCACAGCCCAAATGACCGGTTTTTCAAATGAACAGATCTCCGCGCTCGAAACGGCTGACATTGCCGCACTTAACACGTCGGTTGTCCGTACATTGAACGGTTCCCAGATGGCGAGTCTCACCACGGCTCAAATCGGAGCGATCACTACGGATCAGGCAAGAGTTCTCACCACAGAACAGATTGCCGGATTTAGTGGAACGCAAGTAGCGGCCTTCGAAACTGAAGACCTTAATGCGCTTTCCACCGCGGCTATTCGATTTTTCAGTGGCAACCAGATAGCTTCGCTCAGCACAGCTCAGACCAACGCACTCTCTACGGTGCAGATCCGCGCTCTTACCGGCGATCAACTGACTAGTTTTACCACTGCTCAAATCGGAGCCCTTTCCACCGCTCAAACGGCCGCACTCTCTAGTTCACAACTTTCTGGTCTCACCTACGAACAGATCCGCGCTCTGGAAACCGATGACTTTGCTTTGTTGAGTAGTTCTGTGATTCGCGCATTGAGCGGAGAACAGATCGCCAGCCTTACGACAGATCAGATTGTGGCGCTGAACAGCACACAAGCGAGATCACTCACCACCGATCAGGTGGGGTATCTCAGTGGATCCCAGATTGCAGCCTTCGAAACCGATGATATTCAAGCACTTTCAACAGCGGTTATGAAAAACCTCACCCCTGAACAGTTTGCCACGTTGTCAACAGCGCAGATCGAATCGTTGACCACGGCTCAGATAAAAGTGGTTAACGCCGATCAGCTTGCCACGCTCACCACATCTCAGCTTGCGGCACTCACCACCGCCCAGGCATCGGTGATTACCAGTTCGCAGATCACCGGTCTTTCCAATGATCAGTTTAGAGCGATTGAAACACAAGATTTTGCGGGAGTTTCGAGTGCGGTGATTCGCACCATGAGCGGTGATCAGATCGCCAGTCTCACCACTGCGCAGATAGTCGCGCTTACAACAGCTCAGTCCAAGTCGATCACCACAGATCAGATTCAGTATCTCAGCGGAAATCAGATTGCCGCTATCGAAACGGAAGATTTCCAAGCGCTTTCAACGACGGCAGTGCGCAACCTTAGTGCAGAACAGCTTGCAGTAGTGACCACGCAACAAATTCGCGCGTTGGCCACGGCTCAGGTGAAATCACTTACACTGGATCAGATTGGCGTACTTTCGTCAACCCAGGTCCAGCAGTTTGGTTCAGACCAGATTATTGCCTTGACCACTGCTCAGGTGGCGGTGTTTAGTTCCAGTCAACTGGCCGGTTTAACCAGCGCGCAGATTCGTGCATTTGAATTGGCTGATTTGGCGGCGATGCAAACTGCCACCACCCGTGGATTCTCCACCGATCAGATCACCGCACTTTCGACACAGCAGATTCAATCGCTCACCAGTGGGCAGATTATGTCGTTAACTACGACTCAGACCGGTTCGTTTGCCACTGAACAGATCGCATCGCTCACCGAATCGCAGGTCGGGGCGCTTTCAAATAGTCAGATTGGGAATTTCTCAACGGTACAGTTTGCCTCGATTGAACCGAATGATCTTTCCGCCATGAGCTCTTCGCAGGTTTCAGCATTTTCCACCGCTCAAGTTGTGGCCTTGACCACTTCCCAGGCGGCGGCACTTCAGCCTTCGCAAATGAGCGGGCTTTCCACACGTCAATTGACGGTGATGGAAACGGCTGATCTGTTCGCGCTGACATCGGCAGCGGTAAATGCGCTCACCACGACTCAGACCAGCGCACTCACTACGGAACAGTTCAGTATGCTTCATTTTGTATGATCTTACCGCAAATCACCTTAATTCAAGAGCCATTTTATTTGGTAGACCGGTGACTCAAGTAGGCTGAAACTGAAAAAGGAGATGCTATTAAACATCTCCTTGAAGTTTTTATTTGTTCTTGATTCGGTGAGCCGGTGACTCTCAGATAGCCATGCCCAGCCAAGAACAAGGTGTGATACTATCTACCACTGTGTTTGTAAGCCCCATGATTCAGGGGGAAGCGATCCACTATACCGCTCATACTCTGAAATTGAGTGCCAGGCATAAATGTTATCACCATCTTTTTCGTAATCAACTTCTCTGTAAACTGCAGCATCTCCGTTAATAGAAAATCTATCAAAAAAATCCATTCGCCTCTTCACCGTATTGGCATAGCGTTGGTAATTTCCCGGGGCTTTACGATGATATTGAATAATAGAATCAGCGGTGATCACATAGATATTGGTTGATTCTTCTGCGGAAGAGTATGAATTAGCACTATCACTTTCGGATATGTCACCATATTTAATTTGTGACATCTGCTCACGATGTGATTTCATAAACCACGCTCCAATGAGTTCAGTGGGGACAGTATACGTTTCTGATGCCCACACAATATCATCAATGGATCCGGTGTAGGCAGTATACGTCTCTACGGCCCGGCCCAGTGGCCCCGATTGACGAAGTATCAATTGCGAGCCGGAACGTGCATACGAATAGTCTTTTATCCATGAATTGACAAGAAGCCTTCCCGATACATTAACACTATCTCTCATCTCCTCATACTTTTCTTTTTCGTAGTTGTAGCGTTTTGCAAATACAACATAATAGCTAATCAGTGAATCATTGCGAATGGTAATGATGTGTTGAACATTTGAAGCGGAAGCAGGGTAGGTATGTGTTTCCGTTTCTCCTAGTGCTTCGGACTCTGACTTGACGAGAAGCCAAGTACCGTTGAGGTCGGGCACTGAGTTCAAACTGATCACTCTGTATTCAAAGGAGTAGGGATATTGATCGCCGTTGTTCGTAAAGAATACTACCGTAACGACATCATTCTGAACTGCCTTAAAAGTCGCTGTGTAATTTGCATAATAATTTTTGAGATTACTCAGTGTATCGCCGTTTGAGGAAATCGCTATTGCCATCACCCAAGTGTTTCCAGAATTTCCAGATGGAAAATCTATAGCGTACGACTTTCCAACTTCCACATTAAAAGTAGTCGACACAGAATCCGTCTTATTGGTAATTGATAGTGTACCGGATTTAACTACGTTCAGAGGTAGTTCTTTACCGGTGGATTGATTCGCACCCGGTATAGTTTTGTCATCATCAACTAAATTACACCCGGGGAGCATCAGAATTAGGCACAGCGCAACAAATGTAGCAAGTCTCTTCATGGAGTCTCCTTAAAAGATTAAATATGGTCGTCGGTTCGGCACTGTTATTCCTTAACAATCAGGTAGTGTGAACGCGCTTTTAATCGTAAATTACATCTTTTTGAACTGAATCCGGCAATTTGGAATATATCTACCCATAAAAAGCACGTTTTATCCATTTGCAAACGGTACAACCTTCCCGCCAACTTGGTGGAGAGCTTGCACGTCTGTGCAAGCCACTTTACAGCCGGTGGATAACCTTGCACGCCTACGCAACCCTTCCTCCAACTTCGGGGGAGAACTTGCACCCCGTAGCGCAATCTACTCTTCAACAAAAAAAGGTTCTCTCGATTGTCACGGCAATGGCTCGCCGTTGAACCAAGAGAACCTCATACGTTTCCAGAACGAGCGAGTCTTAGTCGATCAAGCCGTACTGATCTTTTAGAATCGCGATAATTTCGCCTTTGGGATCATCGGAAATCTCAATTTTGGTTCCGATAATTTTTTCAGCGATCGATGTGTAGGTTTCGGACACATCGAGAAGAATCGACTGCGGAAGCAGGTTTTTAGCGAGATCTACCCGTTCAGGCATGCGATCTTTGTTCGTTAAAATATCCGCATCAGGGAAATGAGCCATAAGCGCTTTGCGGAAACCTTCCTTGGAATTTTCCACCACTTTGCCCGCGGCGTATTCGTTGGCATCCCACAAACGCGAACTGTCCGGCGTGCCCACTTCATCCATATAGATCAGTTTGTCCTTGCCGTTTACATCTTTCACATAACCGAATTCAAACTTCGTGTCCACGAAAATCTGACCAATAGAATCAAGCGCTGATTCGATCACGCGGAACCCTTCGGTGAGAAGTTTTTCGTACTGGGCAATATCATCTTTGCTATTGAACTTGAATGCTTCGAAATTGGTTTCAATATCGGTACGAGTAATGTTCACATCGTCGATTTCGGGAATTCCCGGAATCCCCACCATGATTCCCTTTGTCGAAGGGGTGATCAGCAGTTCCGGAAGTTTGGTGTCTTTCTGAAGATTTTCGGCGATTTTGATTCCGCAGAAATCCCTTTCGCCCTTGGTGTATGAACGCCACATGGAACCGGTAATGTAGTTGCGCGCAATCGCTTCGATCATCACCGGACGCGCTTTCTGCACGATCCACACCAGCGGATGCGGCGTGTCGAGAATGTGGTTGTCCGCAAGTCCCTTTTCGCGGAACAGTTTGAACCAGTGGTTCGAGATTGCGTTGAGCGACGCGCCTTTTCCGGGAACGCCGTTCATGCTGCCTTCGCCTTTCCAGATACATTCGAACGCAGAGATTCGGTCGCTGATCACCATGATTCCCAGCTCTGTCGATTCGGGAACCGCGTATCCTTTCTCTTTGATCAGGCGGCGACTATCTTCGGCGGTGAGCCAGTAGACTGAACGCACTTTTCCGCTGTGAATCGGTTTATCTGTGCGAATGGGAAGGTCGTTACTCATTTCAAGAACTTTATAGGCTGACATAGCAGATCCTCCTGTTATTGGTAGTTTTATTTTTCAAGCTGAATTGCGACTGGCATTGATATTCGCCGCCAGCGATTTTACGATCAGTTTTTCCAGAATCTCCTGCTCTTCAGGATTGATCGTCGATTCGTTTTGTAATCGTTCCAGCGCATATTGCTGAATTACCAAAAGCGGAAGAACTATGGAATCTCGAATAGTGATTGACGAGCGAATCATCGGATCATTTTCGAGAAGTGTCTTGATTCCCGCAGCTTCGCAAATGAGATCACGGGTCAAGTTTGCTTCGCTTTCAAGGGTCTGCCAGAATGTTCCGTACACCGAATCATTTCTCAATGAAGCGGTAAGGGGAAAACAGGTTTTCGCCAACGATTGCATCGCATTGTCCAAAAGCGTCTGGAAAAATAGATTCTCCCGATAGAGTTTGCGTATTTCACTCCACAGTTCCGGTTGATTTTTTGCCCACTGAAGCGCGGTTCCCAGTCCATAGAACCCGGGAACATTCTGTTTGATCTGACTCCACGATCCCACAAAGGGGATTGCGCGAAGATCGCTGAACGATCGCAGTGTTCCTTTTCGTTTCACCGGACGACTGCCTACATTGAGTCGATCGTAGAACCGAAGGGGGGTCATCTCTTCGAGATAGGGAACAAAAAGCGGATCATCGCGAAGAAGTTTGTACTTTTCCCGTGCAATTTTCGCCAATGTTTCCAGAAGTTCGCCATCGGACGATCCGAGCACGCCATCGTTGTGATGGAACAGTGACGATTCCAGTCCTGCCGTAAAAATCTGTTCAATATTGTACCGCGCACTTTCCAGTGTGCCGAAGTTCGAACTGATCGTCTGCCCCTGAATCGTCAGATGGATCTGATCGTGGGAGATCTCTTTCCCCAAGGAACGATAGAACCGGTGCGTATTACCACCGCCGCGCGCCGGAGGCCCGCCGCGGCCGTCGAAAAATACCGCTCGAATTCCCGCATCGCGACTCAATGCGGTCAACCGCCGTTTCGCCTGATAGATCCCGAGGTTCGCGCCGAGATAGCCGCCGTCTTTGGTCCCATCGGAAAATCCTACCATAATATGCTGAACCGTTCCCTGCCGTTCAAGATGTGCGCGGTAGAATGGATTGGCGTAGAGTTCAGCCATAATTGCATCGGCATTTTTCAGATCTTCGATGGTTTCAAAGAGTGGCACGATATCGAGATGCGCATTTTCAATTGAGCCACCGGAAAGGTGAATCAACAAGAGCACTTCGAACAGATTCGCTGCACTCTGGGTATTGGAAATAATCGACCGATGAATCGCCCGCATGCCGTTGGAACCCTGCACCGACCGAACCGCGTCGTAGGATTCCAGAGTGTCGCGGGCAATTTCCGATAGATCCGCCGAATCAAATATCTTTGCAGGAATATCTCGCCCAAGAATCGCCGTGATCAGTTCCACTGGCGATTCGCCCCGGTTCCACTGTTCCAGTTCTGCCGTTGTAATCATTCGGGTCTTTCCTAAATGAACCATCAGTTCCGTGCAAACCGCGTGGTGAACTCGGCTGTCTTGGCGAAGATCCATCACGGCAAAGTGAAATCCAAAGAGTCGGATTCGCAACTGAAGTTGTTCAACCTGATCGGCAAAGAGTCCCTGATGATCGCGATAGAGCGCATCGAGAATTGCTTGGATATCCTGTTCCAACTCCTGAGCCGAACCGTAGGCGTTTTGCACCACGCTTCCGTTTACCACGGCAAGAGTCTGTTCGATCCGCGAAATCATGCCAATGAGTAGTTCGTAGACACCGTCAAAGGTGAGTCGTTTTTTCAGCGCCTTGGCATCGCGAAGATAGCAGGTCAGAATCGACCGTTTTAGAGCCGCTGCCACGGCAAGTGTCACATCGGCAGTGACAAAAGGATTGCCGTCGCGGTCACCGCCGGGCCAGAATCCAATTTCTAAAAGGGATGTCAATGATTCCGGTGCTAAGTCCGAAGGAAATGCTTCCACCGCCTGTTCCCAGATTGTGGGCACCACGGAATAAAAATTGTTCTGTAAATACCAGAGAACCGAAAGTGCTTCCATGATCGGGGTCGGTTTTTCCCGGTTGCGAAAGCGCGTCCGCCCCAGTTGTATCATGAGCATTCGAATTGTGTCCAGATCATCGCCGCGAAGTGCCGGAGTCAATTCGCGAATAATCCCCAAAACCTGATCGGGATAGAACTGCGTCGGGTGAGCGGTCAGGACGATTCGCACCGAGTAGTCGCGCAGTTTTTCGATATACTGATCCTGAACGCCCTCTTCGCGAACTCGCTGAATCAATGTTTTCAGCGTTCCCGAATCGGATGATTTATGAAGAGCCGGAAACGCGGCATCTTCCACAGCGTCAAAGAGAACAATTTCCCGTTCCACAATCTGAAGGAACCGAAAGAGCGTTTCCCACCGTTCCGATTCGGGAAGAGTTACGAGAAAACGATCCACTAAATTGATCGGAGATTCACCACGCGCAAGAATCTCTTCCGCATCGTGAGAAAAATTCGCCAACTGATTTTCGATCTTTTTCAGATTGCCATAGGGAAGCGTAGAGAACAATCCGCTGTAGAGTGAATAGCGTAGTGCCACCAGTTCGTCATACAGCGATTCATGTTGAGACACAGAAATCATAGGTCACCCCTTTTGTGAAACTCTTTGTTACCCGTATACAATGCAATTAAAAATGCAGCAAAAACTAAGACGAAGCTCAGGGCAATTCCCGGCGTGTAGGTTCCGTGAACATCGGCGATCCATCCGCCGGTTGCGGGAGCGACAAGTGCCGCAATCCCGTATCCCACAAAGGCGATCGGGTAGAGTCTATTCAGCAGTTCCATGCCGAACCGTTCCACAATTGCCGATGCGTAAATCACAAAACTCGCCCCGAATCCAAAGCCCACGAAAAGTATCAGCGGAAGCAGGAGTTTGTGAGGAAGAAACTCGATCACCACCACAAACGCCACGAGGGTCACCGCCAAAAATCCCAAGGCTACCAGAATCGTCTGGAAACTTTTGAATCGATCGAGAACTGCTCCCCAAGTGAGTCGGCCTACCGTGTTTCCAATCGCAAAAAGAGTTATGCTGGTCACCGCAAACGATTCGGATTCGATGGTGGAAAGAATGAACGGCTTGAGATTTCCCGACAAGAGCAGACCCGCAAAGGTGGCGCTGAACATGGCGAACACAATGGTCAAAAACCAGGGTGAACGATATGACACCGCTTTTGTTACTCCTTTTGCTTGAACCGGAACAACCGAGGGGATTTTCAGAAAGAGCGATGCCACCAGAGCGGTTCCTCCAAAACAGAGTGCGGTGATCTGAAACATCTCGTGTACTGACTTGCCGTGAATATCAATAGCGTAGTTGGCCACATTCGCCAAGAGAATTGCGCCAAGTCCAAAACCCGCCGTGGCCACACCGGTCACCATACCGCGATTGCGAGGAAACCACTGCATCCCGGTAGAAAGTGGGCAGACATAGACCATGCCGATCCCTGTTCCCGCCACAAATCCCAGTGAAATGAGCAAAAGCACAAACGAATTCCCCGCCAGTGAAGCGAGTCCGTAGCCGCTACAGAACAGAACTGCCCCAAAAAAGGCGGGAACTCGCGGCCCCCATCGGCGAAGCATTGCTCCTGCGGGAATAGTAACCACGGTAAAAACCAAAATTTGGACACCGAGAAGGAGTCCGGTTTGAGTTCTGGTCAAACCGAGTTCAACCAGCGATGGCACAAAGGCGCTCCATGCGTAAATGCCACCAATAGCAGTCTGCAATACGATTCCGGCGATCAACACGAACCACCGCCGAATCGCCAAATCTTTTTCCTCTTCACTCATACCTGCTCCTTTTTTGTTGGATCCCCAAACGACAAAAAGCCCCCGGTAAATCTGAACTAATCAGGCTTACCGGAGGCTTTCGCAAAGACATTCCCCAAAGGGTTTTCGTCGAGACTTCCTCAATTGCTTCAATATATACAAGAAACGTGCACAAGTCAATAACTCTTACAAGAACGTGTTCCTTCGCGTTTTTTTTCTGCCGGTGGGGAATAGCCGATCGTGGTATGAGGAACTGATTTTCGTAGTGGTTGATCGCCATTACAATCGCCGAGTAAGTGAGGTAAGTTTATAGTATTAATCGATAAGGGCATTTCCCGCGCGAATAATCGAAGGGTAATCAGAATCAGTTCTGTAAAGATTTGACCCAGTGGTATTTTCCGAAAGGGGATTTCTATTTTTCTGTCGAATTTTGTTTGGTACTTTTCATAGAATATGAACTACCGTCGTTTTTTCGGACATTTGAGAACCCAAACTGTTTTTAACTGAAGGAGTTTCAAATGAATGAGAAGAAACGACGGTAGTTCAACTCACTCAATCCGACGCATTCCAAAGATGCACCAAAACCGAAAATTGCCGTCTTCACTCCAGAAATTGTGTCACTAAATACTCTTGATTTTTCATATCAGAAACACCTTTAAATAGTATATATACTATTATTAATTATACAAGTAAGAAAAGGGTTGACAATGGAAAAACGAAGTCATTTTATCTGAACTTTCCAGTTGCTGTGGCAGATGCTGCGGAAATGGAGAAAGCTGAAATTTGGGAGTGGCAAATTGAAGATAGGAACACATTTGTACTCAAACGAAAGGATCCTCGTAAGTCATTGTTAAAATGATGCTTAATAAATTAGCTTGACGCGTATGCCCTTGTGGGTGCCTGGGATTGGGAACGGCAGGCAGGAGCGGCAAAAAAGGAACGACTCTTGCGAATCGTTCCCTTCATTTTTTTCAGAATTACTACAGGGCTATTTTCCTTTGTAAGTAGCACTCCAGAATGTCCAACCAGTCCAGTCGCCACCTGCAAGAGCACCTTTTGTAGTGCTTGTTGCAGGAACAAGGTTCCCTGAAGTTACGCCATCAGCAACACTGAACGCGTTCGCAGGAGTGAACTTTGCCATTATAGCAGTCAAGTTATTTGGCTGTGCGTTTACAGCATCTTCTTCATGAGAAAATGGAGTTGCGATATTATAAGCATTACCCATCATATCGAACTGATTATTTGCAAAATGAACTGTACCGGTGTAGTTTTTACCACCGTCATTGTCATCAACTTTCAAGCCACCGTTTTTTACATTTGCGAATACTGAGTTTTTAATAATCAAACCAGTCTCTTCGTGGATCGTCATACCACCAGCAGCAGCTGCAGTGGCGTCAACTTTACCAACAAATGTCGCATTTGTAATTGTCCCCATTGAGAACAGTGCAGATCCACGGTTGTCTTTGCTTGTACCATCGAGTTCGAGCAGTTTATCACCAACAGTTCCAATCTGTACGACTACCCAACCGTCACCGTTACCGCGATAGCCGAAGTCCCAGTCAAAACCGTCGTCATCAGCTCCAACAACCATTACATTTTTTGGGTTCACAGCACCACCGAAGAATTCAACACCGTCATCGGCACAGTTGAACACTTCCACATTTTCGATTACCGTTCCGCTACCGACACCAGCAAGTGTCAGACCGTTGATTTCGTTGTCCTTTGTAAGAGCAGTTCCCGGGTAACGGATTGAGAGGTATTGGATAACTCCGCTGTTGTCGGCATCGTTCATTCCGCCGTAAACAGTACGTGTTTCGGTCGCCGCGATACCCTCAACCTGAGACGTTCCCGAAAGTGTGTTTACTTTTGCATCACCACAAAGAACCAGTCCACCCCAGAGACCGCGAGCAGTTGCATTGTCGAGATCGGTTGCATCTGCAAGATCGTCAGATTCTGCAGTCATGATAACAGGTTTTGCCGCAGTTCCTTTAACGTTGATCTTTGCACCTTTCGTAATGATAAGGGCAGAGACGTTATCATTTGTTCCGGCTTTTGCTTTGATTACAGTTCCAGCAGGAATGTTGAGCACAGAACCTGCTTCTGCATAGACAAGACCTGAAAGTGTATACACAACAGATGCGTCGAGAAGGATTGTATCATTGGCATTGATATCGGCATCGGTGATCATTGGACCTTTGAACAATTTTCCACCGAGAACTTCAGAAGTAGTAAACGACACGCTGTCAATAAGTGACACGTCAGTGGTAACCACTGTTTTGTCTTTCATGTGCATATTGATTGTTGTAGCAGCAGCTACAGTAGAAACGGCGATTGCGATAGCAGCAAACATCTTTGTCATGGAATATCTCCTTACAGGTATTTTCTAATTATTATTTGATCATTACTTTGCGAGCAAGCATTTCGTTGCCAACGCGAATCACTACTGAGTAGATACCAGGCGCAACGCCATCGTAGTTCAAATTGAGTGCGCTTCCGGTGTTGATTCCGTTGAACAGCTCTTTCACAACACGACCATTCATCGAGTAGAGACGCACAACCATCATCGACGGTTTGTCGAGACTTAGGCTCAATGAATTTCCGTTTGAACCAAACGAGATTGGTCTGTCGATGCGATTGAAATTCGTGATAGATGTACCATCATCGAAAAATGAGAGGGACACGATATCGCTGTAAGGAATACTTTCCTTGTCAACGAGCAGTGCTGCATCGCTGAACGACATTTTGGCGATCGCAGAAATCTTTTTGTCTGACACGCCGCTTTTCAACGTAACTTTCATAACAGGCTCGGCACTTGCAGACACAGCAATTGCAGCAGCCATCAATGTAGCTCGAAACAGTTTCACACAACCTCCTATTTGACCGGTTAACTTTTCGTCCTACAAAAGATATCTCTACGCCTGTAAGCCTTCCGCGTGAGTTCTGCGAGAAGATCGTGAGGGAAATCTCAACAAAAATGTTCCAAGTGATTGATTTGGGGGCCAGAACATTAGCAAACTGTTCGACACTTACCATTACTTGGCAAAGGGGACGATTTGCAGTCTTTTCTCTACACGTCAATCGAAGGCTCTGCCACTATTACTTATTGGTGCGGTGTGAATTAAACCTACATTCCGCAGTTGGAACATCTTTCTTTCCTGTGTTTCACTCGTTTCTATCTTGTTATATCACTTATTGTCTTTAACCTAAAATCCGCAGTTAAGTGACAAATTCCAGCCTAAATTGCCCGTGAAATGCCACCGCAACATTCGCGATCGAAGAACTGAAATCCAACTGCGGAGCAGTTTGGATCAGCCAGTTTGATAATCGCTTATAGCCAAT
>JAIFMU010000230.1 GCA_020048285.1 bacterium
AAAAGCGTGAGGAACGGCAAACCAACCGTGAGGAGTCTTAATAAAGCGTGAGGAACGACAAGTAAAGCGTGAGGAGTCCTAAAATGGTGGAAGTCGAATACGAGCATTGGCATTTTATTTCCAGATTACCCATTTAGAGCAGGAAACAAAATCAATAAAAACCACAGACCACACAGAATACACTGAAATAAAATCTTAATTTCCATGTGGTTAGTGTATTCTGTGGTAGCCGAATTTTGTTCGGAGAGATCTTTGATTCACGACCTGCTCTATCTGGGTAATCGGGTTTAATTATGTTTTGGATTTCGGGGGAGTTACGGGGGTGTCCCCCGTACGGAAGGGGAAGCAAAGACCGTCAACTTCCTGAGCCTGAGCGAAGGATGGCGGGCTGAAGCGGGGGGAAACCGGCCGAAGATACCCGTTCTGCGAAGTACTATCGGCGATTCGGCGGGTTGCCCCCGACGAAGCGTGCAACGAAGAACACTGGTTCGATTGTAAATCATACCACTATTTCTCAATTCAAACTCCTAAGCAAAAGGGAAGAGAGCCACTATGTTTTTCTCCACCACAGCACAAAGAGAGAAGTAACACCTTCGATTGCCAACGATACCTCAGCCGAAATTCCTCGATCAATCGGAAAATCAACTATTTTACCACGATAGCTTTAGGGAGCGAAAGGAACCAACATGGAAACTCGCGTAGGATTTGTAGGAATACTGGTAGAAAAACGGGAAACCGCCGCCGATCAAGTGAATCATCTCATTTCCCAATTTGCCGATTCGATTATCGCACGCACGGGAATTCCCTATAAAGAAAAAGATGTCTCCGTCATTACCCTTGTGGTGGACATGACATCTGATCAAATCGGCACACTCACGGGAAAACTGGGAACAATTCCCGGTGTCAGCGTAAAATCAGCCTTAAGCAAGAGATAAAAAATGAGAATAGAACAAGATCACTTTGGCACGGTGGAACTGGACGAAACGGCACTTCACGGAATCCATACAGCTCGAGCACTGACCAACTTCCCCATCGGCGGGCCTCGCGTTTCCCGCCAACTGATTTCCGCCATCGCCGAGATCAAGCGCGCCGCGGTTCGGGTCAACGGCGAACTAGGATTTTTCTCGCCGGAAATCGTTTCTGCAGTTGCAGAAGCAGCTTCTGAAATCGCCGACAATCGAATCATCTATGAATTTACCCTTCCCGCATATCAAGGTGGAGCGGGCACGTCGACGAACATGTGTGTCAATGAGGTTATCGCCAATCGCGCACTTCAAATTCTCGGACTCCCTTGCGGTTCTTACAATTCTATTCATCCCATCGAAACAGTGAACCTTCACCAATCGACCAATGATGTCTACCCCACCGCTCTGAAAATGACGATCATTCGAAAAGTGCGGGCTCTTTCTGAAAAGATTGCCACACTTCAAGGAGCTTTCCAAAAAAAGGAGCAAGAGTTCAGCGAAATAATCACGTTGGGACGAACAGAACTTCAGGATGCTGTTCCTATGACGATGGGTTCGCAGTTCGCCTCGTTTGCTCAGGCAATTGAACGCGACCGGTGGAGATGTTTCAAATCCGAAGAAAGAATCCGCACCGTAAATATCGGCGGCACAGCGATCGGCACAGGATTGACGGCTCCGCAGAAATACATTTTTCGGGTGATTGAAAAACTGCGCAGCGAAACCGGCCTTCCTATTGGACGAGCGGATCACACTATCGACGCCACCGCCAACGCCGACTGCTATGTCGAAGTCTCGTCTGCGCTCACCGCCAACGCGGTTAATCTTATAAAAATCGCCATGGATTTGCGTTTTCTTCACTCGGTCAAAGAGATTTCCCTTCCCAAACTTCAGGCCGGATCGTCGATTATGCCGGGCAAAGTGAATCCGGTAATTCTCGAATCGGTGATCCAATTGGCAATGAAAGCGAAAAACGAAAGCACCTTGGTGAGCGATTGCGCGGCACTTGGTTCACTTCAGATCAATGAGTTCCTGCCACTTCTAGGCGATGCGATTCTCTCGCAGATCGATCTACTGAGCGATGCGGTGACAATTCTTTCAAGCCATGTCGATCAGATCACGGCCAATCGAAGGATCTGCGAAGAGAGACTTTTTGCGGGAACATCCTGTATCACAGTGTTCCTTCCTGAAATCGGCTACCAGAAAGCAGAGCAACTGATCGATCAGTTTGAACAATCGGGGGAAACCAATTTCCGCAGTTTCCTCGAATCAACCTTGGGCGAAAATATTGTGAAAGAGTATCTCGAACCAGCCAAACTGATGGCTCTAGGATTTAGGATGAAACGAACGTGATTGATTATACCAAATAAAGTTTGTAGCTGGGCAAGTGATATATATTCAGAATCGCGTGAGCAATCCGAAAGTGGCTAACGAAAAATCAAATAAATGGTGACGAAAACTCAATGATTGAAACGACTTTACTATTTCCATTGATGCAGTGTTACTTCGTGCGACAGATCTTCTCGACACGCAGTGTTTTCAACTAATGAGAAATAGAAATCATATCGAAGAGTTTTCGCGAATCACCGGCATAAAAAATGTGCGGGTTCAGTGGAGACAGCATAGATTCGCGGCAATTCTCTTTGTTTTTGCTCTTTTAGTCGCCTTCCCCTATCGAAAAGCACTGGTCATTGAACGCACCCCGAAACCGGGTGAAATAGCAAAACACACCGTTACAGCGCCCTTCAATATTGATATTTCTAAACCAGATTCGCTGTTCCAACGAGATATTCGCGCCGCCGAAAGTTCGATAGCCCCAGTGTTCAAAAAAGATCGCCATTCAGTTCGCCAAGTTTCCGAATCACTGGATACACTCTTGCAACTGATCAAAACAGTAGCGACGATCTCTCCTGAAGATTCAATCCACTACACGGCTACAGAAAAACTTGAAACGACTTTTTCGCCCGAAGAAATTGCTGCCGTAAAAAAGAACATTCCCCTTTTTGAATCATTTTGCGACACAATTAAAACATCTCTCCATCGCGGGCTACTCTCACATGTTCCCATCGAGAATCTAGGGGAAATAGAACTCTACCGCGAAAAGTACGATGGTCAGTTCCGCCACGTTATTACGTCATCGCTGTCTGTCACGGCCATTAGTATTTCCGGTGACACGACCATTCACAAAAGTTCGCTTCAAACAATTCCCGATCTTTACCACACTCTTTTTGAAATGATCGACGAAAATTCACCACACCATGCAACTCTCACATCTGTTCTTTACACGCTATTTGACAACAACGTTCGCCCCACTCTTCTGTACGATGGCAACGAAATGAGTAAACGCCGCGAATTAGCTCGTAACAACGTTAAATCAATTCTGCGAACAGTTCCGCGAAATGTAGAAATAGTGCGGAAACACCAGATCGTTACACCGTCAATTGTTGAAAATCTCAATGCACTTCAAGAGCAGTATCATCAGCGCTATGCTTCTTCAATTACTCTAAAATCAATAATTTCTCAATGCACGACCCTAATGCTTCTAATGGGGCTCACCTTTATCCTCATCCGAAGTCTTCGCGGATTGGTTCCTCGCGGCGTGAGTAAAGTGACTTTTTTTAAGACACTGTCACTGATCATGGCGGTCAGTTTCGTGATTATCCGTATCGGCGCCATTGTTATGAAAAGCGTTGCACCAGAAGTTCTCTCAAACAGCTCAGCCATTGTATACACTGCCGTTCCCATGGTGATCGGATCGCTGATGGCGGCGGCTCTCTTTAACAAAGAAACCGGATTTATCATCTCCGTGTTTTTTTCGGTATACGGAAGCATACTCGGTGGATACGACCCAATTATTCCGTTGGGGGTGCTCATTTCAGGAGGGATTGTCAGCGGATTAGCGGCATCTCTTAGATATCGTCGCGATTTCCTTTCTATGGTCGTGTGGATCGCTGTGACAAACATTCTGATCGGTATCACCATGATTCTTATCGATGGCACAAATCCAACGATGGCACTTTTTGCAAAGACACTACTCTTTTCTGTCGCCAACGCCGTTGCCACCGTGGCTTTTTCTTTTCTACTCCTACCTCTCTTCGAGCAGCTCTTTCATCTCACTACCGACATGACACTTATGGAGTTAGCTGACATGAATCACCCCCTTTTGAAACGACTTGCTATCGAAGCACCGGGAACCTACAATCACAGTATAATGGTTGCCAATCTCGCCGAAGCGGCAGCTGAATCGATCGGGGCTGATGGATTGCTCTGTCGAGTCGTATCGTACTACCACGATATCGGAAAACTGAAAAAACCACACAACTTTATCGAAAATCAGTATTCAAAACGAAATATTCATGATAAAATTTCGCCATCCATGAGCGTGCGAATTATTGCGGGTCATGTGCGCGAGGGTCTTGAACTTGCCGAAGAGTATCGACTTCCACAGGCAATAAAGGATGTCATACCGCAACACCACGGCGATGGTCCTATCTCATTTTTTTATCACAAGGCGATGGAAGAAAAAGCAGACGGCGTTGAACTTGACATACGCGACTTCTCCTACGGTGGTCCAAAACCACAAACACGTGAAAACGCAGTAGTGATGATTGCCGATTCTGTTGAAGCAGCCTCGCGTATGATGAAAAGCACTTCGCTCAAAGATGTTCGCGAATCTGTTAAAAAAATCATATGGTCAAAAGTCGCTCAAAATCAGTTCGACGAATGTGGTCTGACATTGAGCGATCTATCAGAAATAACTAATGGCATGATGCCAATTTTAGAAGGTGTATTCCACAGTCGTATTGAATATCCCGAAGAGGAGGAACGTGAAGATGGCTAAGTACAAGCGCAAACAATTTTTCATTAACCGAGAACTGCAAGGCCGGTATATGCTCAGCTTTGCAATTCCCATGCTCTCGCTATTGGCATTTTTTGCCATGCTTTTTTACTTCTCACTAGTCCGTGGGCTAGAGGGTTCGCTCGAACTGTTAAGCAGAGATATTACGGAGCAAATAACATTTTCACTCGAAGGAAAACAGTCTCCTTCGGCAGAAGATTACAAAATAACCCTTGAAGGTGTTCAGAACACTGTCACGGGTTTTGCTGAAGACGAAGGCAAAAGAACGGCGATTATTCGTCTATTAGTTTGGATTATTCTTCCGGGCTTTTTTCTTCTGATGGCACAGGTTCTTCTACTGACAGTGTTTTTCTCGCACAAACTTGCGGGACCTGTCTATCGACTGGAATTGGCGATGAATCGCGTGATCGATGGTGATTTTACAGAACGGGTTAAACTTCGCGAAGGAGATCAGCTTCAAAATCTGGCTGACCTCTTAAATGAAGTGATCATTGTTTCCGGTACAACGATCAAACAACTGTCAGAAGCCGTTGATTCCGAAGAAAAAACAAAAATATTAGAAAATGTCAAAATTCCTCTTGATTCCTAATACGCTTTTTCGTATATTTTAACCGTTCTTGAGAGAGGGATGGAAAAATGAAGGTAACTAACCTGATAAATGTACCGCTTCTAATCTTAAGCATTGTTCTTTCTGTAGTGGGTTTTATACTTCTAGGAACTGGCCCTGTAGACAGTGACGCTTCCTGGAAATATGCACCGGTAATTCTGGTAGCAGTATACACGGTTCTTTTCCCACTTACCGTTCTTTTGAAAAAATAGTTTTACGGGGGTTTAGCTCAGCTGGTATAGAGCATCTGCCTTACAAGCAGAGGGTCGGCGGTTCGAATCCGTCAACCCCCACCATGAAATATGCGGACTGGTAGCTCAGTTGGTTAGAGCACCGGCCTGTCACGCCGGGGGTCGCGGGTTCGAGCCCCGTCCGGTCCGCCACTTTCATTCTATTTATAATGTTTTTTGGGGGTTTAGCTCAGCTGGTATAGAGCATCTGCCTTACAAGCAGAGGGTCGGCGGTTCGAATCCGTCAACCCCCACCACAAAATACGCGGACTGGTAGCTCAGTTGGTTAGAGCACCGGCCTGTCACGCCGGGGGTCGCGGGTTCGAGCCCCGTCCGGTCCGCCATTTATTAAAGGTTTCTGCAGTATTGCAGAAACCTTTTTTACTCTACCCTAGGAAAAAAACACCATGAAATCAATAACAATCCTACTCCTTACCTCGACGCTTATTCTCGCAGAAGAAAATCAATTATTCCCGCTCTACACAGAATCGGGATCTATCCAACAAGCAGCATTCAATGGCGGTGGAGCCGCTCTCCCCGATAAAGCCAATGGCGCATCGCTCAACCCTGCAGCTCTCTACGGATTTCACAAATTGAACGGAAAGCGATTCGGCGTTGTCGGTTCTTATCAAAACAAGCTTGACGGGAAAATTCTCGCAGGATCTTCTGTTTCAATCGCCCTGGACAAACAAAATGTGCTAGCAGTCGACTACCTACTCAAAAATCAACGCGAAGACAAATCGCCACTGCTCCACCGCGGCACACTAACATACACTTCACTTGTCAAAGAGGTTGAAAAGGATGGACTTTTATCATGGGGGATAAATCTCTCCTATCTAAACCGCACCGGAGCATTCAACGCAAAAGATTCACTACCAATTACCGTTAATAGTTCAATGTCTCTGCATCCAACAGGACTTGATTCCATCGAAGGAAAGCACCAGTCGGTCATGGCTGATATTGGCGCATACCAAATTGACCTCAAAAGAGGCCTCTCCTACGGTGTTGTGTTCGAAAATCTCTTTGGTTACGCGTGGTCAGAGTACGATAACAGCATCATTACTGTCCACAAGGATTCTTTAAACACTGCAGATTCAACATATATTGCAATCGATACAACAAAATATAGCGGCGCAAAGACAACGGATTCCGATTGGATCGATGGCAAATCAAAATCTCTGCTAGTTGGATTTAGTGCAAATCGAAAACTTGCCGGTGACAAAATCATGATTCACATCCCCTTTGATGTACGATTTTGGGGATTTATGGACAAACACTTGAGACAAAATAGTCGCTGGAGAGATCGTTGTATGATGTATACCGGTGCTGAACTCAACTTTGGCGGTGCATTATCACTTCGCG
>JAIFMU010000076.1 GCA_020048285.1 bacterium
AGGTTCCGTAGAGAATCTCTTGGGCGTGGGTTTCCATCTGCTTTGGCGAAAACCGCTTACCCGATGGTGTCACCCAATGTTCACCTTCGCGGTGGTTGATAATCAAAATCCCACCGCCCGCTGATCCGCGAGCCGGTTTTACCACAAAAGTTTCATGCTGATTGAGCGTTTCTACCATTTTTCCAATTTCCCAAAACCATTCACAGTGAGTGATCAATTTTGGCGTAGGAAGTCCCGCTTCTTCGAGTATCTTTTTTGTTATAAGCTTGTTGTCAACAAGAGGGTAATCTTTTCTGTTGTTGCTGGGATAGATATAATCGACATTGCGACCATTCATCCCGAGTACTTCACTGATATTCATACTTCACCCCGGAAAATGATTTTCCGAAATCGCATGAACTCCATGAAACGCAGTGAGTTCCAGCTTCCGAGATAGATCGACATGGCGATAATCAGCAGAAGCGTTTCCGGGAACACCATCACGATCGACTGAAGCAAAATGGAGAGCATTCCGATGTAGCAGAAGGTTACCACCACGATGGTCCAGAAGAAAATCATAAATGCTTTTTTCAGTCCTGCCGATTCAATCACAGAACAGAATCGTTCAGTGGTGATCGATAAAATCGCCAATGGAAACATGGACGCCGAAAGCAGTTCATGGTTGCCGGTTTTGATTCCTAAAACAGTGAGAGCAATCAGAGAAGTGACTACTGTTACGAGAATAATGGTCAGCTTTGGAGAGTGAAGAAGCCTGAACTTTTCGAGAAGTTGGCGAACGAAAATCCCCACAAAAATCACGGAACAGAACACGATTATTCCCCAAAGAAAACCGGTTCCTCGCATGGCTGTGGCGATCAGTACCGGAAGGAATGTTCCGAAAGTGTGCACCCCGATAACATTGCGAAAAATGATAATGATAATCGCCCCGAGAGGAATCATGAGCAACACGCGAAGGGTTTCCAGAGGAATCTGAGCATTGTCAAACATTTCCCACAATTTCGCCGTATTAAGAAACGACTCTTTGGCGATCCCGCTACTTTTTCGTGTCACCATAATTGTCGACATTTCATAGCTATAGCTGAAGTTTATGTTCGAAGTGCGGGTGAACAGTGGTTCATCACCGGTGTAGAACTGAAGGTAGTTTTCGGGGAGAAGTGCGAAATGATTGTTCAGGGGATCGAAAGGAACCCACTGTCCACCAAGGAACACTTCCGCCCACTGGTGAGTGGTTCGTTTTTTCCCGTTTTTCATAATCACGCCGCCAACAAGACGAGTGGGAATTCCCATGTGGCGAGTTACCGCAGAAAAGAGCCGGCTCTTTCCGTTACAGCTTGCTTCGCGAAGTTTTAACGCGAGAAGTGCATCGGTTCCGGCAGAGAATTTCGCCGGTGCCAGCGAATCGTGAGCAAAGGAAAATGCTTTGGTCACAATCTCGATAGCATTTTGAGATTGATCAATTTTGAGCGATTTTACAAGCGATTCGATCGCAGAATTGGTGTGCTGAATCATTTTTGTCGATTCAAGATATGAAACCATGTTTTTGTTCTGCGAATAATCTATCAGCGGAAGTTCTTTCGGTAGTTTGTATTCAATCAGTTTAGGTCTCACAAGATAGGATACTTGTACACTCTGCTTACCGGAAATTTCAGATCCACTCAAGGAGAGAATCTGGTTATCACCGCTGTTCACGATTGAATCGTTTAGTTTTCCCGATTCAACTTTTATCCCTTCGATCTCTTGGTGAGCGTTCGATTGGGGTAGGAAATTGCGGATCGAAATCGGTTCACCATGGCCGGTATATTTCATGGTGAGGTTCACCTGTCGAGCGGAAACAGGAATGACATCACTGGGACGAACTTCAAGCACAAACACCTTATAGACAACCATCACCAACCAGATTCCGATCAGAGAAAGCACCGTATATAGTCGAAGTTTCATTTTCATTTTTAGCTCCTCTTAGGAAATAGATCGACCAGGCGGGTCACGCAACAGACGTATGTGTGTTATACTCTATCAGATTGATTTTAAAAGTGGTGGAAGTACAGAATCCTTACCTCCACCACTGATATTGTTTACGGTAGAACTTTCAGCCGCGCTTGTGCATCGGCGACCCGCGAAGAGTTCTTGTAGGTTGTAATGATCGTATTATATGACGCTTTTGCTTTTACAATTTCCGGATCAGATGCACTCAGCGCATTTACTGCTAATTTTTCATGACATTTCCCGCTGTAATAATAGCAATCGGCAGAGGTGTTTTGCGATGGGCACTTTTTTGCATAGGCATCGAACCAGGTTATCGCTTTTGCGTAGTTCATTTTCAGATAGTTTTTATATCCTAATGAATAATAGGCATTAAGAGTATCAGCGGTGTTCGCGCTAAAACTGGAAAGCGCCGTTTCCCATGCAGTAATTGCACCGGTAGAATCACCCATATCCCATTTCAATTTTGCACGCATATCTGCAGCCCATCGAGCTTGAAATGATTTTGAATCCGCTGAAATAATCTTTTCGTTATCCGCAGCGGCTTCGCTCATCGTATAGCCCGCAAAACTGCTCTTCGTTTTAACAATTTCAACCATCGCATCAAGATAGCGAGGATTATTGGTCTGGATTTTGCTGAGAACGGCGATCGCTTTTGCCGCATCTTCGTTGCCGGAGTAGCTTTTACCAAGATAGTAACAGGCCATGGCGAAATCTTTTGAAGTGGGATTTTCATCAATGAATTTCTGAAGATCTGCGATCGCGGCACTGTACTTCCCTTCAATGAAATTGTTGTAACCGCGAGTCGTAACAATATCTTCAATCTGGAGCTGCGCGTCTGTGGCGTTATCGGTTCCCGAGTAGGTTGTTTTCATCGCCTTGAACAGTGTTTCCGCACCGGACTCATCACCTTTTCCACGAGTTGCTCGGCCAATGTAATATGCCGCCTTTCCACCAAACTGACCGGATTTGTTTACCTTATTTAGTTCGGTAATAGCCTGGTCATAATTGTTTTCCAGATAGTACGAGACTCCGATTCGATATTTTGCAATTTCACCAAAGGAGGCACTTCCGGTTATCTGCTGAAAATCACTTCGCGCTGCAGAGTACTGATTTTTCGCATATTTATCTTCAGCAGAAACAAGAAGATCCTTTTCTGGAGAGGAAGCCGGTTCAAGCGAGATTGTTCCCGCAGAAATTACATCTCCAACGCGAGCGACTACCGCTTTTACAGTTGCCGATGCGGTTGATCCACCGGCTGAAGCGGTGATTGTATAGGATCCCACAGGGACATTGGTGATGGTAAATGCGCCGGCACTGTTTGTGTAGCCAACTAATGATGTTCCACTCACATAGACGGGAACATCGCTGGAAGAGCCACTTTTGACTGTTACGGTTCCGGAAACCGATCCCGTGGGAACAAGAGTCACATCCGCAGCAAAGGTTGCAGAAGCAAAAAGGATCGCTGTAAGGGCAAGTTTTTTCATGATATACCTCAACTACTGAATTACAATTTTATGAACAAGTGAACGGGACCCCATTACCATCTGAACCGCATACACCCCGCAAGATAACCCAGCAGGAACAAGAACAGAGTGCATCCCAGCACTGAAATTCCCGTTGGCAATTTCAGAAACAACTCTTCCGCGAAGATCATGAAGACGAATTTTCACAGAAGAAGAAACTCCTTCAGGGATAACAAAATTGATCTGCTGAGTTCCACTAATACCGGAAATTTTCAAATCCATGCGATAGACCTGAGATTTTGATTCATCAACGATAGCGGTACCTTCAAAAGTGACATCGCGAAGATATCCTGTTTGATAGTTCGTCGCACCAAATAACACATCGTATGTTCCTGCAGAAACATTAGTTAGTGTGTATGTTCCCGATGCATCTGCACTCTGCTGAATTTTCAACGCTGGAATCGATACAATTGCATTGGGAATCGGATTTCCCGCAGCATCACGAACCACGCCGGTAACAACTCCGGCAGAAATAACGGCAGTTACCGCACATATGGCAAGCACGATTTGTCTCATACCTGCTCCTTTCGTTCTATTTAGATTCATGTTCATCATCTTCATCTTCATCTTCATTTTCTGTTTCACCGTAGATTGATTCCTCAATCGACTCTTCAATCTCCTCCTGCGCATCTTCATCAGTCGGATCTTTCAATTCACCTTCAGAAGACTTAAACCAGTTACTGATATCGAGATTCATCTTGACGCGATTGGTACGTGAACTGTTTACGATAAATGGTTCGGTCAGAGAAAACTCTTTCAAAATCGACATGTTACTCATAAATTCAAAGCTTTTTGAACTGTCGCCATTTACAAAACCACGGATCACAATACTTTTTCCACCTAAAACCGTGGCATCGCCATCTGTGCCAATCATGAGAGAAACGGAATCAAATACCCGCCCTGCTTCGGCTGAAGCAGAATCGAGAACAACTAAGCTACTATCAAGAGCAAGATTAACCACATAGGGAGGTTTTCTGCGAAACAACAGTGCTCCGTCTTTCCCGTGGAGCGTTATTTCCTGAACAGCAATCTGCGCCGCAGTAATCGTTATCGAGGTAACTTCACCTTCAAACTCTCGCCCTGAACGAATTTGGATCGGCGCAGGAACTGTCCCCCCTTTGCCAATTGCAAAAGCCATAGTCACTTGCGAAGGGTTTCCTGTTTGCGTAATTGCGACTTGTTCAGGTGCACCGCACCCTGCAAGAAAAAGAAAGAGGACGCTCACTATATAGATTGGAAATTTCATTTCTTGCCTCCTGATTGAATCTGAGTAGTTGGAAATAGCTGGAAATTAAGCTGATATACGCCTTCAGCTGAAGAGTCGCTTGATGCCATTTGAATAATTCGATCTTGAAACTGATAAATCTCTTCAACAATTTTTTCATATACAGGACGAGAAAGTGCCATGGTGAGCGAACTGATATTCCGCTGATCTGCAGGAAGGCGTTCTAGCGATTCCGCAGCGAGATTCATCATCGAGCGGTGGTAATTCGCAACCGCCAATGAGGCAATTTCTTCGCCGGTGGTGTTCACCGGATCAGTCTGAACCACTCTCCCCGATTCATCCTGCGTAAGCTGACCGGAACCGACCAAGAATTTGAGCGCACGATCAGCTTCCTGTTCTGATATTTTCGGCATAACTCGTTCACTAACCCACTGCGGATCAGGTGTAAAACCTTCTACAAGAACAAGTTCACGAATAACCGGATTATACCATTCTGAATAGAATCGATGAAAATCAAGAGCATTTTTCTTTTCAGAAGAGATTTTCTGAAACTGCTGCATGCGAAGAAAAGCGGACTCTTTTTCGGTGTCTGTTTTTGCTTGATTAAAATCGACCAGTGCGTAAAAGTATGAAGTTTCCTTGCGATTAAACCCAAAATATGCAGTGATTTTCTCTGCCGCACTTTTGGCTAAATTGCGTTTGCCTTCGATTATCTGTTTCAGATAGTTTGGCGATGAAAAACCTGTTTCACGGGAAAATGCAGCAAAGTTCCAGCGACGGTTATCCTTTTTCCATCGCACAGTAAGGTCAACCAGAAACAGACGAAAGTTCTGGTAGTCAAAGGGTGATACGGGAAGCTTCTTTCTGTCCATCTCTACCTCAAATGCCAATATTCACTGATTGAGTACAGTTAATATACGACAGAAACCAAAAAAGTAATCTTCTTTTTTGGATGATAATATATTAATTTTTTTTACTACCTAAATATCATCGCATTACAATAAATTTAATCAACAAAAAATATCGTAAATTTTCGAATATACTAGAAATTATTAATCCAATTCACGAAACTAGCCGTTCTCGTAGAGATCCTTGATAATCCAACAGAATGCTCTGCACCATCACCGTTTTTTGACCTCAAATGTCAAGAACGGTTCTACCATCCGATCATCTGCAATATTGGTCTTGAACGACAATCTGTATCATTTCGACGAAATACAAGAAACACTCAATTTGATTATTATCAAACAACTTATGCAATAAAATGTTTTGTAATATTTTGTGTTTTTTTCCAATTAATCAGGATATCTTCGAGTATATTTCGGTGAGTAAACACGAGCCTTGATGATTGATAAAATGAGATGCAAGAACTGACAGATTGACAAATACAGATCGTACAAGCGGCGATGATACGCATATAGTAATCCCATCGTAAATTATCATCCAATCAATTACATTTCAAAGTCAGCAATAAAGTATAATCTCATGCGAAATGAAATGATTGTTCTGGCTCAAAATCCCACGGGAAATTACCGTGGCTGAAATCGGGTTCCCTGCGGGGAAAATTCAAAGAGAAATAAGGGAAATCTCATGCGAATGGTAATGATAGTCCTAGCTTTGATTCTGATCTCCTGCAAAAAAGAGATTGAACCGAAACCGGCTGTGAAAACGGTCGATTCAGTGAAGGTTGTAGTGAAAGATTCCACGCCGAAATATGATACATCTATTGTCTATACAAGTAATGAATCTGAACGATTCGTCTTTAAATTCAAACTGGATTCGACCGGAGAATCGGTTTCAACAATTTTCATAATGAATACAGCTGATAGTTCTCTTTTCCAAGAGATAATTCCCGATACAAATTGGATGTGGTATGCAAAAGAACATTGCCATTGGGTTATCAAAATTGAGGATATGAATTTTGATGGAGAAAAAGATTTCCGAATTTGCAATGGGGATGATGGAACTGGAGGAAATAGTGGTTGGCAATGCTGGTTATATGACATTCAAAAGACGCAATTCGTAAAAGAACAAACACTATCTTCATTGTGTATTCATACTATTGATTCATTGAAAAAAGAGGTGACTACATTTGTAAGGGGTGGTGGAGGAATATATCGTCAGGAATCATACAAGTTTATTGACAAAGAATTCCAATTGGTCAGTAAGAAGTCTTTTGAAATAACAGGTGAAGGTGCTCTACTGGTTCACAAGAGAATAATTAACGGAAAAATGAAAACCATACTATCGACAATAGTTCCCGCC
>JAIFMU010000153.1 GCA_020048285.1 bacterium
CTATCTCCCATTGTCTACGATGCAATAATTGTGGATGAGGGACAAGATTTTAGAGATGAATACTGGCTCCCATTGGAGATCATGGCGGATGAAAATGATGCTATGTTTTATATCTTTCAAGATACAAATCAGGCAATATACACGAATGCAGCTTCACTACCTGTTTCTGGTGAACCACTGACACTCTATCAGAACTGTAGAAACACTCTTGCTATTCATAAGCTCGTGTATCAGTTCTACGATGGTATCGAGATGGATGAACCAACGCTTTTAGGTGACGATGTTGCGGTGATCTCTTTGGATTCACTTAAAGCTCAATCTGACTATATTGACAAGACTATCAACAATTTGGTCATTCAAGATGGCTTGCGTCATAAGGATATTGCAGTTGTAACCATTGGTGATTTCAAAGAAGCTAAAAGATTACTGGAACAAACTAAAAACAGCCAGATGTGGGGGTTCCAAGTTTTTTCACCTGAAAAGCACGTATTAATTGAAACGGCAAAACGGTATAAAGGTCTGGAATCTAAGATACTGTTCCTATGGGTACTGAATCCAGCTGATGCCGATGGAAAATTACTGTATGTATCACTATCTCGTGCTCGTTTGAGATTATATGTTGTTGGTAACGAAAGTGTGAGAGATTTACTCCAGAAGAAATAGCTGAGTGCCCAGTGTTTGTGATTCGCACGATGTTTAGATTTTGACTGAAGGGAAACTCATATTGGGAAAACCGGTATTGTTTGTGGACTTAGCTTGGTCTTTTTAACGATAATGGGAAATTCCATTCGAAACACCTACGTATAAAACAATACGCTCGCATAGCCAGGTGATATCATTATACATAGTGAATATGTAGAAAAAGTTGCGCCCTTTGATAATAAAAGTGTTGCCGTTTAGTGGGAATGTTATACTAATTAGAGCTGATGTGCTATTTGTCTTTTCTATTCTAACGGTATCATAACTGTTGAATAAGGCTACAATTGAATCCCTCTATCAATGCAAATCTACATGAAAAGATTACGTTCACATAACCGTAATCATTAGTTTTTTTACCCAGTGATAAGATTTAGCTTGAAAAAAAAGTTTGGCTATGGTTAAATACTCATGTTCAAAAAACATTCACACAGTGAGATCAAATGAAGTCTTTCAGAGATATTCTTTTTTATTCCATTTTACTAATACCTTCAATTCTATGTGCACAAAAAAGTGATGTCGTATACTCTGGATTATTCACAAGCGGATCATCAGAAAAATTTCCTTTATACACTGCTACCGCTCCTACACTTTCCAAGTATGTTGCAGATCAGCTACAAAAATTACAGTCAGATGGATCACTACAATTCAATCTTCAGTTTGAGACAAACTCAGAAATG
Organism: bacterium; assembly: GCA_020048285.1. GTDB lineage: Bacteria > Fibrobacterota > Chitinivibrionia > Chitinivibrionales > Chitinivibrionaceae > JAIFMU01. Next base: position 1,377 of record JAIFMU010000153.1, read on the forward strand.
GACAAGTGGGATATTCAAGATCCATTTTCACTTGGATTCTTGATCACTCGTGACGATATAACATCCGAGACTTTTCGTAATCAGTTAAGTTCCGGTGAACTTGTGACTAATGTTAAAAATATTGCCAAAGTTGGATTAGTCGTTTTTGCGTACCAAACAGTGGCTCGTGACAAAAAACGAAATATCGTGTATACTGCTCAGTTCCTCGGCTATGATTCTCTGATTACAGGTGATGCAGCCTTGACAGGTGAAGCTAAAGAAAAATTTTTCATGGACACCTTTTGTAAACTGTTTCATGAAAAAGCAGTTCCAAAGATCAAGTCTTTTGGAGTAGGTACAATAATTGGAGCCGTAAGTGAATATCGTAATGCAGGAAATAAAGCTATTATTTCCGTTGGTTCACTCGATGGAGTCGAGGTAGGACATCGAGTATCGTTTGGTGACTCAAAAACATCAACAGCTCCATTTGGAACCGTTCAGAAAGTTGACGCAAACTCTGCTGAAGTTTCGGTTACATTCTTTGATGCACCTCCTATAAAAGGAGATAAGGTCTCTCTTCGAAATCTTCGAGGTCTCTCCAGTGACATCTACCAAGTTACCAATTTCACTGTCACCTCCAAGAAAGCAGACTCATTGTTTACTGAAGAAAAGTATGCTGTAGGTGAAGATATCGCACAATATTTCACCGATTTTCTTGCCACTGAAAAGGGTAAAGTTGTTCTTCCTGCTCGTACCGGAAGTTGGATCACTGGGTCTGTAGAACAGGCTGAAGCTCTGCTCGTTCGTGATGGTCAATCATTCAGTTTTGCAATGCCAAAACCAACTCATCCTATTACATTGACACTGACAGGAATGGGTAACAAGATAGCTGAACAGAATAGTATAAATATTATCACGGGTTTTAAAGGGTGGTTACAGTGTGACATCCCTACCAAAACATACACAAAAGAGACAGACATCTCTCTTGTTAAAAGATCTGTGACAAATGTACAGCAGTATAAAGATTTCGATGTGTATAAAGACCTATTGTTTCAACTGACAAAGAAAAGTGTCGGGGAGTTTGACTTATGATGAATCAGTTTATGAAAGCTGCTGTTGCCGTTTGCTTGTGTGCATTCGCCTCTTTCGGAGGTGGGATCACTGTTGAAGGAAAAGCAAACGTCGAAGGTAAAGGTAAAGATGCTCAAATGGCGGCTCGTACAAAAGCACTTGCTCGTGCTGAAAAAGAAGCAGTTGATCAGGCTGTTAAACAGTGGTTACAGAGCCAATCCCCAAACTCAAAGTTTGCACCTATAGCAGACCAGATCCTTATGGCCTCTGAAATGTACGTTACTGATAGAATTATAGTTAAAGACCTACTTAGTAGTGACAAAACTATGTACATCGTTTCAGCAGAAGTAACAGTAAATCAAACACGCATTGCTGAACAATTTAAGGCTGTAATTTCAGCAGCTAAAAGCAGCGCAGGAAACCCTTCGATTACCTTTGTTCTGACAACTTATGAGAAGAAGGGGATTCAGTCATATAGTTCTTCAAAATCGAAAGACGCGGTGGATGAGAAGCAATATTATGATGAAAAAGGTTCTAATAGTGCAAGTGCGACAGCATCAGCAACACTTAATGAAACCTATGCTGCATCTGAAGAAACAGATCTGAATAGTTCACGTTCGAATAGTAGTAATAGTACAAGCACTAATGCACATCAAGGTACGTCAAAGCAGTCAGGTAACTATAATGCTGCACAAGATTACACCTATGATGCAGGTAGTACAGGCAGTCGTGAGACAATTGATGGTTCATATAATGTGAATCGTTCTGGAACATCATCAAATGCCAATCAAAACAGCTATTCAAACAATGATAAAAACACTTCAACTTTTAGTGGCACAACTCATCAGGAACAAGGATACGATGGATCAGCTTCGTCAAGTTCATCCGATCAATATGCGAGCTCAAATGTGGTCAATGCAGGCTCGACAGTTAATCGTGATCAGGAATCAGTCTCAAGCTCGTATGATGAAACCCTTTGGAAAAAGATGTCTGATGCGACAATTATTGATGCGTTCCAGCAGGAGTTTAAAGAGAAAAGCTTCGATCTTATGGCAGCTGATAAGGCTCGTAGAATCGCACTTGCACCTTCTGCCGTTGGATTGAATCTCAACCTTGGAGATCGTGAAGCAGTACGTGTAGATGCTGAAAAAGAGGGTGCAAACTTTGTTGCCCGTGGCGAAGCCCAAGTAATTGATGTAGCTAACAGTAATGGAGCGATGAGAGCAACTGTTAAACTTGGAGTTGAAATCGTTGATGTTAATTCAGGTGATATTGTAGCATCATATTCTAATACTGCTTCGGCAATCAATGCAAGTGCAGAAGAAGCAATTGCTCAAGCGATCAAAAAGAACGCTATCCTTGGAGCAAGAACTCTTGCAGATCAGACACTGTCTACATGGAGTGATCGTTCTGCCAATGGTAAACAGTTCACGGTAGTACTTGATAATATCACTTCAATACGCGCCCAGCAGATCCCTTTTATGAGTGCGGTTAAACAGTGCGGGGCACAGGTGATCAGTTCTACTGCACCTGCACAAAATCAGTTCCTTTTGAAAGTAACCTACAAGGGTTCAAAGGACGATCTCGGGATGGCGATTCTTTCCTCGGTGGGATCTGCACCTGGTTTCGAAGAAGGTAAATTTGATGGCCCCATCTATGATGGCGGAACACTGAAGTTCAAATTCAATTGAAGTAATGGTTTCTAACAATAACAATCCTTAGGAGGATTAGATGAAGAGTGTTTTTTCAAAAGCAGTAGTGGTTTTTTCGATGATGGCATCCCTTGTAATGGCCGGTGGCAAGGATGCAACGGCAGATGATGAAGCGGGAATGTCGCCGGAATCAAAAGCATTTGTACAAGGTCTTGTTGATCAAACTGTTACAATTATCAAAGCTGGTGGAATACCAAAAGATGTAGCATCTTTTGAAGTAATGTTGAAATCAACCGAAGCGTATGTAGCCAAAGCTACACAATTGATAATCGAAGCAACGGGTAAAAAAGAAGCTGCTGCATCTTTTTATGCTACACTTACCGAGCTTAATGGTAAAGAAAAACTTTCAAAAGATGAACAAAAACAGATTGAAGCCGCGAATGATGGAATAAGTAAAGTTCTTGCAGATGCTAATACTGTTAGTGATGATAAGAAAGAGTTCGTTGCTCGTGCACTCGGATACACTTCACAGGCAATTCTTAATTATACGCTTCTCAGCGCTGGTGGTAAAGATGTAGTTGCAGGCCTTAAAGCTCAAGGGCCATCGGCTCTTGGACAGGTTAAAGAAATTTCGGGAACCATTGGTTCACTTCCGAAAAATCTTAGTGCATCGAAAACACTTACAGCAAAAGTTATTGGGATTATGCAGGTTCATAGCCTCGCAATTCCAAGCCCTGACAAAGCCACTGCTGGTATTGAAAAAATGTAATTTTGTACTTTTGAAGAGGGCTGGTGATTTTATCAGCCCTCTTTCTATCTAATGAGGTTAGCGATGAAAGCAATGCTCTTTCTTGTAATATTGACAATAGCACTCCTTGCAGATACAAAACCGACAGTTGCAGTTATTGATTTCGACGCACAAAACCCTGAACATGCCATAATCCTATCTGATCAAATCAGATCACACCTATCAATGTCACCGAACTTCACCTTGCTTACTCGTGATGCACTCACAAAAATCATGACCGAACAAGAATTTCAAGTGTCTGGGCTGGTAAATGAAGAGACACAATCTGAATTTGGCCAATTAATTGGTGCACGTTACCTTGTAACTGGTAAGCTCAAAAAGACGGGGATATATTTTTTCCTTACAGTCCAACTGATAGATACTAATGATGGAGTTGTGCTCAGTTCTGCGAGTGGGTATGCGATGTCAGTTCAACTGTTATGTGCAAATGAGTGCGAGCGAATTGCTGCAGTGCTTATAAAGAACTTAGTTCAACAATAAAGAGTGACAATCTTTAGTCATTCTGAAAAACGTTAAGAATTGCCATGAATCCGTCCTCGTAAGAGCTTTTTACAGCGAGATGTGACATGAATAGAGCGATATATTTCGTAGGCGTACTGTTCGTCTTAATGGCCACATGTGGCTTTGCTGAACAAGCCGGAACAAAGATGGTCTCGGCAGGAAATCATTGCACGATGATCGTTAAAACCGACCATACCCTCTGGGCTACGGGGTTTAACTATTCCGGTGGACTTGGCGTTGGTTCAAAATCTGAGCAACCTGTACCTGTTCAGGTTATGACAGATGTTGCAACTGTCTCAGTTGGTAATTTATTTACATTGGTATTGAAAACAGACGGTACTCTTTGGGCGATGGGCGAGAATGAAATCGGTCAACTTGGCGATGGTACAAGAATCGATCGATTTGCTCCTGTTCAAATCATGAATGACGTCACTTCTGCTTCAGCAGGTATCGAACATTCGTTGATAGTCAAAACTGATGGTACTTTATGGACTGTTGGGTCAAACGCAGACGGAGAACTTGGCGATGGTACAACAACTCATCGATCTACGCCTCTTCAGATTATGGACGATGTCGCATCTGCATCGGCTGGTTACAATCATTCAATGATCGTGAAAACAGATGGCACTCTGTGGGCTGTTGGGGGCAGATCGTCTGGCCAGCTTGGAGATGGTACACCTGGGCAGACAGATAACTACACTTGGTCCCGATCTACACCTGTTAATGTTATGAGTGGTGTTCGCTCTGTATCTGCAGGAAGCCTAAATACAATGATCGTGAAAAAAGATGGCACCCTTTGGGCGGTGGGGAATAACAATGGTGGTGAGCTTGGCGTTGGCGATACAATCGACAGAGACATCCCTGTGCAAGTCATGAGCGATGTGTCTACAGTAGAGCTTGGGTCTTTTCATACAATGATCATTAAAACAGATGGTACCCTTTGGGCAATGGGTGATAATTCACGAGGCCAACTTGGTGTTGGTGATACAATCGACAGATTCACGCCAGTTCAGGTCATGAGTAATGTTTCTTCAGTCTCATTAGGCGTTAATCATACAATGATCATTAAAACCGATGGTACTCTTTGGGCTATGGGCGACAACTATTATGGTCAGCTATGTAACTTGATACGAAAAGGTCCAGTAGTTGAGATTCCGACAACGCCTCAGTTAATACCCGTACAGATAACCTTTTCCAATTCAGATGTCGCTACACTGACACCACATGTAACAAATAAATCGCTCATAAGTTGTATAACCGGCGGTAATATTCAGTTCAGCCAGAAGGTTCCTTCTGGAACTACAGTATCATTGTTCGACCTCTCCGGAAAAAAACTTGTCCATACAACGATAATCGGATCAATATTTGAAGTTCCAAATTTTTCAAGAGGTGTTTATATTGCAAGAATTAATACTGGATCTGCATTGATTCAGCAGAAAATAATGATTGAATAATAAAGGGCATCTCTAAAAATACAATTCCTTGTACATAAGGTATTTTCATACCATGGAGGTGCCAGATGCAACTTGGACTTTTTGACTACTCAAATCGCATGGAAAAGATCGACCAAAACAAAGA
>JAIFMU010000193.1 GCA_020048285.1 bacterium
TGATAAAATTCATCCCCTGCAGTTACTGGGATGCTTTTCGTAACCGTACCAGCAGATCTCTCAGAATCAACAATACGCGACAACTCAACAGTATCCTTATAAGCCTTGTCTGTGAGCCCTCCCGCCAAAAGAATAAGATCCTGAATCGTCATTCCTTCGCGCAAGAAATATTTACCCGGCTTTTTCACTTCACCATAAATTGATACATAGTTGCGGTATTGTATATCCCATTTCGAAACAATTTTAACGATGTCCCACTTCTGAAGTGTAACATTCTCACTACTATTTCCCTTTACGAGTTCACCAATCTTGACCGCAATGACATGTTTATTAAAATTCGCATCAGTGCGAATCACTTCTGCACGATCTTCGAAATAATCTTCGGATACACCACCACCCATTTTGATAAGGTCTCGCAATGTCATCCCATCATAGAGCCCATAACTACCAGGGCGCTTCACTGCACCTTCAATGGTAACGGTAGTTACAACTTCATCAACAAAAGGAACAACGATCGAGTCATTGGGCTGCACTGCATCGATTTCATTTCCAAAAATGGATACCGTCTGCCGAGTGTTGTGTTTCAGTGTACGTGTCACATTGAAGTTTTGGGTAAACGCTTCCGGCAGATACCCTCCAGCGTAGCGAATAAGATCCTTAAAACTCTCTTTTGCAGTAAGTTCAAAAATTCCTGGAGCATAGACCGCTCCATTTATTGCTGCCCGTTTTTTTATGGTCGGAACCAATATGACATCCATATCTGCCAACGCGACAGGTTCATTAATCTTACCAGAAAGCAGATAATCGTAACAGTCAATCGTATCAATAGCTTTTCCACCGCGCTTAATGATAATTTCACGCATGGACCCATTAGCTTGTGGTCCTCCCGCAAAAGCAAGCGCCCCTAAAACTCCAGCCGTAGTGGGAACGTTGTACGTTCCTGGATTTACCACGTTTCCAACAACATAAATCTGTTTTGTTCGCAACTCCCCCATGGACACATCTACAAAAGTTGTAGCTGTGCTTTTTCCATTTTGAACACCTGAATAGATCTGCGAATACCGCTGAACAAGGGCTGCCTTTAACTCATCTACAGTACGCCCTGCCACCGAAATCACACCGATTCCCCGCAATGAAATCTTACCAGAACGGTCAACCTTAACCTGCTCATTGCTCTGGACTTCACCCCAAACTGAAACTGAGACTTCATCGCCAAATCCAATTCTGTACGAAGGATTCACCGGTCCCTGTTTTGGAATATTATTTTGCAGACTTTTTAAAAAATCTTCGCCAAAACGCTTCAGAGGTTGAGCAGAAGTGCTAGTGCGAGTGACAAACTTATCTCTTTCTCCAATTTCAACATACTTATTGAACATTACACCATCGTCAACTATACTTTTGACCGATTCCTTTTTATCTACATAAATTGTATCTACTGCTTCTCCTTTATTATACACAACAGTACTATCTGCCTGTTTTTCTGAACCTTGCACAAATTCATCCTTTGAGGCACTCTTTGCTTTTAAACTGTCCGAACTCTTTGTAGACACATCTTTCATAGCATCTCGAATACGTGCACTATCTGCGGCAGAAAGCTTACTATAAGAAGACTGCCCCAAAATCGACGAAACAGCAACTAAAAGATAAAGAGCGATTCGCATTAGTGTCACAGGGAACCTCGACTAGTAAGAATAAATACAATTGTAATAATAATTGGAATCATCATTTTAAGTATGAAAAGCATGCCCGAATGGTATTCAATTTCGTGCTGCATACGATTATACTCTGCAGCCCTTTTCACTTTACGATACAGTTTGGCGGCGTCAAACGGAATGGTGAGAAGGTCGTCAATTCCACTAAAAAGATACTCACGGACAATCGGAGCATTTTCATCGCGATCAATCAACAACTGAACAGGCCGCTTCTTTGCTTGATTAAAAAGAGCGCTCATAACCATAGGATTAGAAGGCAACAATTCAACGTCAGCAATTAGAATCGACGGCTTATAGTTCACCATCTTATCAGAAAGATCTTCATAATTCACCGCTGTCTCTACGTAATATCCGTGAGAAGAAAGCAACATCAGAACATTATCAATAATCTTTTTATCTGGCGAAGCAAGCAGAACACGATGGCGGTTTTTAACTTTATTCGGCATGAGAGGCCTCCACAGTAAGCGTTCCGTTTATTTCCGAGAAACGATTAGAGCCGCCATTGGAAACAATCTTTTCAATATCATGAACTAAATAGGGCATATCAACTGGTTTTTTGATAAAGTAGACCTGCTTGTTAGTTAATTCAGGAATTGAGTTTTTGTCGGCATCGGTGATAAAGAAAATTGGCCGATCGTTAATTGAACGAATATCCATGGCTCGTTGTATATCAACATGTATCCGATCTACGGTTTCATTATACACGACAAAGGCATCAACACGACGACCCATTATGTCACTTACTCGCTCAAACCGAGCGATCCAATAGCGATTGCGGGTGAAATGACGTAACGAATGTTCAAAGTAGTCACTGTCCCCTGTTATCGCGATAACGCGCCGAACAGCTTCGCCATTTTGATTATTGTGGTAGTTGCGCTTCCCGTAATCTAGACGCTTGAGCACCATAATAAGAAACAACATTGAGTAGAGCACTGATGCACTTTTCAAAATAAGGTTATCAGTCAACACTAGAATTATTGCCACCGATGAGATCGAAACCGCAAAGAAAATCAAGAAATGAAGAGCTTGTTCATGACTGTAACCCTTAAAAATTAAGCGATGGTGCATATGAAGATTATCAGGACTCACCACCTTTCTAATCGCATCCTTGAACCTCTGATTATCGCGGCGCGCATAAGAATAGCGCCGCACCATAGAAACCCACACCTCGATAACTGGAAATGCTGCTATGTAGAAAGCCGCAAGGGAATCGACCCCACGCGATCCTAACGATGCTACTTTAACAGACAATATGGCTACCAACGATCCAAAAAAGAGTGAACCAGTGTCGCCAGCAAAAAGTTTCGCAGGAGGGTAGTTAAAGACTAGAAAACCAAGAATCACAGCAATCAGTGGCAAAACAACAAAAAGGATGTCGGTATTACCCGAAATAAAGACCACCGCTGCAGCAATAAGTAGCGAAGTAATAGTAACACTTCCGGCTAAGCCATCGATCCCATCAACGATATTCAGAGCATTGGTAACTCCGACAATCCAAAAAACAGTGGCAACCTTACCGAATTGTCCGAGATTGATACTGTAATCAAAGACGAAAACTTCCTGAAAACTGATATCAAAAATATACACGACACCAATTGCGACACCAAACTGCATGGCAAACTTTACCGGAACAGTAACATTTACAAAGGTGGTATCATCAAAAAAGCCAACTATAAATACAAGAAGTGCCGCATAAGCGATAGCCGAGCCCGTGTCATTTAGCAAGACTTTCTGAAATAAATCAGGAGAGAAGAAGTACAGAATCAACAATGAAACAGCATAACTAATAAGAATTGCAAAGCCTCCAATACGAGGTATTTGCAGCTGATGCATTTTACGACGATCAGGAGCATCGAGGAAAAATGTAACCAGAGGTGTGCGCAAAACAAAAAATATTGACAGTGCAGACAAAGCAAAAAATAAGAGCGAAGTTAGGCTAAGCGAAGTGTAATCCACGGTGAATCCGTTCTGCTAATAGTACAAAGAATTAGCGGAAAATAATATTTTCCACAGCGATATCCGGTAGTTTATCATGAATTGCATTGATAATATGAGACATCTGACTATGAAGCTCCTGACGCCACACTGAAGATCTGATTTTCAATGCCAAATCTCCTTTTTCAAAACTGACTGGTCGCGACACAGAACTGATTCGTTCGCCCACAATGTCGGTCCATAATGCTTGAATGAGTGCCAATCCGTTTCCCTTTTGATTTTCAGCGATATCTTGAATCACAAAATCAACATAATCACCAACTTTGGGAAATGGCGCACGTTTTCTTACCGAAACATCTTGCCAGTTCATACGATTTCCACCTTACCTTTTGAAACTGAATATGCCGGAAGTTCATAGTAATCGAGCTCTTCGCTGCTATGAACCGCGATAAACAACTGCCCCTTATTACGAATTGCCTCAAAAAACATTTCCCGACGACCGCGATCTAAATCTGAGAAGGCGTCATCCACAGCCAAAATGAGCGCGGCGGTATCCCTTGAAAGGTACTCTGTTGATGCAATTTTCAGCGCGAGCGCACTTGATCGACACTGTCCCTGTGATCCATACCCGACGATCTGACGCCCATCTTTTTTGGTACGAAAACTATCTCGATGAGGTCCGACAGTGGTAAATCCCTGTTCGCGGTCACGATTTCGCCGTTCTTTCAATGCCATCTCGTATTCCGCAGGATATCCAAACTGAAGTGACGGCGCATACTCCACCTGAACAAGAGACTCGGCATTGCTGATTCTCGTGTAAACATCTGTAACCAAGGGTGATATTTCATCGAAAAAGTGCGACCTCTGAGCTACAATCCCCGCCATACTTAGCGAAAGTGAATGATCGTAAATATCGCATAGAACCGGATCAAAGCGCCCCGTCAGCAGGGCATTTCGTTCGCGCAAGAGCTTTTTAAACCGCATTAATTCTACGAGATACTCTGGAGAAATCTGACTGAGTGTAATATCGATAAAGCGACGTTTATCTTCAGGGGCACCGGTGATCAACTGTATATCATCCGGTCCAAACCAGACAAATCGATTTTCGCCATACAATGATCTCAGCGACGATGAGTGTTCACCATCGCGTTTGATCAACAGTTGTTTTTCTCGTGAAAATCCAATCGACTGCGTCCGCCGTTCCAGGCCATTCGCCGAAACCAAATCCGCCTTGACGAATCCTTCTCGTTCACCCACTGCGATCAGATCTTTCGGGGAAGCGCCTCGCGGCGACTTGCCTAGAAGTACAAAAGAGATTGATTCGAGAAGATTCGTTTTCCCCGCGCCATTGATACCATGAAAAAGAGCTCCCTCGCGAGGAAGCTCTAGTTTCAGACTTTCGTAATTACGAAAATTAAGCAGAGAAAGGGATTCTAAAATCACCGTTACTCAAAAATGCGCAGAGGCATAATGAGGAACACGTCATCGCTCGTCGGCTCTTCAATAACCGGTAACACCAGAACTGCGCTCACCTGAGTGTTCATGCGAAACTCAACGGTAGGAGTATTGATAATTGACAGGATTTCGAGGAGATATGCGCTGTTGAATCCTACCGTGTGCACTTCGTCTCCGGTGTACAACGCAGGAATCGTCTGCTTTCCTTCGGCAATAATTTCGCGGTTTGCCGCAGAAACTTCGAGCGAATTGCCAGAAAATGCCAACTTGATCAACTGCGTTTTGCGGTTGGCAAAAATCGATACGCGGCGAACCACACTGTGCAGCAGATCGCGATCAATTATTGCTGTCTTGAGGAACTCTTTAGGAATCCCTTTGTCGTAATCGGGATAGGGGCCATCGATAATTTTTGTACTCAGCGTAAAGGTGTCAACGGTGAATACCACGTGTTTATCATTAAATGCATATTTAATCGCATCGACACCAGAAATTTCGGCAGTTTTCTGAATGTGTTGCAGACTCTTAGGCGACACAATAACCGAAATATCCTGTGGAATTCCGTTTTCTGCGCCGGCAAATGAAGCGCCAAGACGATGGCCATCAGTGGCGACCATACCGATTCGTTCAAGCGAACACTCCCAAAGAACTCCACAGAGACTGGCGCGCGATTCATCTTTCGACACGGCAAAGGAACTTTTTTCAACAAGACCGCGAAATACCGGCGTTGAAATAGTGTATGTTTCAGCATATCCGCTGTCGGGGAAATAAGGAAACTCGCGAAGATCTACACCTGCCAACTGACATGAAAAGCCACTATCACTTGAAATGTGAAGTGCATTGTTCTCGATTTCGAGCGTGATTCCGCCATTTTCGACTTCGCGAATAATTTCAAACAGTTTTTTTGCATTTACCGCGATTTCAGCTTCGCCAGAACCTTCAACCGTTGTTGAAGCACGCACAAAGTTGTCCAAATCTGACGCAGTGATTGTGATAACGCCAGCTTCAATAGTGATCTTAAAGTTATACAGAACTTGCAGTGATGTCCGCGCCGGAACCACCGGGAAGGTCTTCTGAATAATATCCATCAGGAAATCTTTACCAAGAGTAAACGACATACGGTGCTCCCTATTTCTATCGGTTTTACATCTTAATATACAATGAGACACTGCTAACGGAAGAGTATGGTTTACACCAATTCTCGCGTTATTTGAAGAGGAACCAATCCGCCCGAACAACACGATACAAAAACCAAATACTATTTTCCTTGCGCGTAAATACAATAATGAACGAGTGAGGACTCTATGGCTGATATTAAAATCGGTCTGATTGGCGCAGGTACCGTTGGAAGCGGTGTTGTGAAAATCATGGCGAAACAGACTACTTTTTTCCGCGAACAGTTGGGACTTCCCGTATCTCTTGCTCGCGTGGCAGACAAAGATTTGGAAAAACTCAAAACCCTTCCTGTGGGCGATGCAATTCTTTCAAACGACGCAGCTGACGTAATCAACGACCCTGAAATCAACGTGGTAATCGAACTTATCGGCGGATACACATTTGCCAAAGAAGTGGTTCTCAACGCGTTGAAAAAAGGCAAACACGTGATCACCGTCCATTTTGAAGCGGCGGTTGGCGGCGGTATGCCTTCGATCAAAACCATTCGCGAAGCAATGATCGGCAACGACGTACTTTCGGTTTACACGATCATCAACGGAACCTGTAACTACATTCTGACAGAGATGACAGAAAAAGGTGCTGCGTTCGACCCGACACTCAAGGAAGCTCAGCGCCTTGGTTTTGCCGAAGCAAATCCGGCTCTCGACATCGAAGGCGGGGATACGGGCCACAAAACTGCCATTATCGCTTCGTTGATTTACGACGGATACTGTGACTACGACAAAGTTCCTGTTCGCGGAATCACCGAAATTACTGCGGACGATATTATTTCTGCAAAAGATCTCGGCTACACAATCAAACTACTCGGCGTGATCAAACGCAAAGAGGGCGAAGAATCAGTTGACGTGCGCGTCAATCCGGTAATGGTTCACAACGATCACATTCTCGCTTCGGTAAACGGCGTGTTCAACGCAGTTCTTCTCGAAGGTGACGCGGTAGGACCAATCCTTCTCTACGGAGCGGGTGCAGGCGAAATGCCAACGGCTTCAGCGGTGGTGTCTGACATTATCGATGTGGCGCGCAATATCAAATCCGGTGACACAAATCGCATCCCGATGCATTTTTATTCACTGGAAAACGAGTTGAAAATCAAAGGTATCGAAGAGATTGAAAGCCGTTTCTACCTTCGCTTTCTCGTGGATGACAAACCGGGCGTTCTGGCGGATATCGCCGAAGAGTTCGGCGATCGCAATATCTCTATTGCATCGGTTATGCACAAAGAAGCTCACGATGGAAACGACCACGTTCCGGTGATTATCACCACGGACATGGCAATCGAAAAAGACCTTCGCGATGCCGTTGCGGCGATCGAAGCAAAAGCTTTTACTCACGGAAAAACACAGATTATTCACATCGAAGACTAATCGTGGCTACTCCGAACTATCAACGGGCGATTCTATTGTGAATCGCCCGTTTTCATTGACAATACAATGTCCCTTCGCAGTGAGATCTCATGGAACTGACAATTGAACTAAAACAACAGGTTCACGCCGCCTGTCTCGCCTTTGTAGAGGCTCGACTCGACCGAGAACAGCGCGGGCTGCGGGAAGCGCAAGAGGCAGCCAACGAGGACACGAAAAGTTCCGCCGGAGACAAGTACGAAACGGGGCGAGCACGCGCTCATCTCGATCAGGAAAAGTTTTCTCGCATGATTGTTGAAACAGTAGATTTGCGAGCGCGGCTGGTTCAGATTGATCCGACCAAAATCTGCGATCGCGCGGTTCCGGGCGCGGCGGTGCTCACCAATCGCGGGGGATTTTATTGCGCTATTTCTGCCGATGAGATCGAGTTCGATAGGGTAGAATTCTGCCCCATCTCTTTGGCAAGTCCGATAGGTCTCGCGATGGCAGGAAAGAGTGCGGGCGAGTCGGTTTCGTTTCGAGGCGTATCGTATGTGATTGAATCAATTTTGTGAGTGAACGAAAAACGGCAGCCCTTGAAGACTGCCGTTTCAGATTTCGATAGCGCCGTGACTCCTGCTTAGTTGCAACAGCCCTGACCTTTGCCGTTTCCATAACCTTTCCCTTTGCCTTTGCCCTGACCATTGCCGTTTCCACGCCCATAGCCTTGACCATTCCCCATCTGATGGTTCTCCTTGCGAGCCATGAACTTTTCAAACTGATCAGCCGACATGATCCCTTTTACTTTCGCGAGGTGATCCACGCGGCTGAGGAGTAACTTTTCATGAAGAGCGTTGAGCTCTTTCACCTTGCCATCAGTGGACGCACCGCTTTTGATCAAGCCATCTAACTCGGTGCGCTTGGTTTTCAGCTGTTCGTGAATCACCTTTTGAGAACTCTGATGTTCGTTTCTCAGCGCGGTCAGTTTCGCCTGTTGGTCTGCCGTGAGTCCCAACTCCTGAACCATCTGCTGATGGCGCGGGCCAGTTCCATCGCCTTTTCCCTGATGTCCCGGTTGAGCCGAAAGTGTTGCCGCCAAAGCCAGTGCCATCACAGTTGTCAGTTTCATCAATTTCATCGGTTCCTCCTCATGTTTATTGAACCTTCTGCACCATTAGAAACAGTGGCCATGAGAAATGTTACAAAGGAATCTTATTTTTTCCACAAAACCCGAAATGCTTCGGGCAGAGCGGGGTGATCAGTGGTGATCGATTCGCAATGCCACGAATCGGTGATCGAGTGTTTCAGATTAGGTGTCACGAGAATCTCATTGGCCACCGCCGTGTCTTCGCCAAGTTTACTCGCCGCATTTACTTCGACGCCAAACACGTCAGAATCGCCGATGCGTAGAATTTCGCCGTAGCCAATTCCCACACAGAGCTGCACTTGCTCTTCGAGGGGAAGCAGTTCGTTGTACGTAACTAAAGCACCCTGCATGGCCATGGCACAGTGAATCGCCTTTTCGGGATTGCGAAATATAATCAGAAGTGAATCCGCTTCTGTTTTGATCAAAATCCCGTCGTGCTCATCGATCAGAGGAATCAACAGACGATGGGATTCGAGAATGGTCTGTAGGAAATGTACAATTCCCCACTCTTCGGAACCCTTGGAGAATCCTGCGAGATCAGTGAACATGACCGCCCATTTTTCGCCAAAGAGATCCCAGATTCTCTGATCGAGCTCTTTTTTATCGCATCCCGGTTTCATTCGTTCTAAGAGCAGTGATTCAAGACGATCTTCGGAAGCACTGGTGGTAATTCGCGATCTAAATGGCATGGTTTCCTCCCTATTTTGTTTTTCATAAGTGTACGATGGTTCTGAGAAATGGGCAAGCGAAGAGATTTTTTTCAGATATAACTACATAGAATAACAGCGACTCCTAATCAAGTAGAAAAGAGAAATACTGCAGATCAAACAACCCTCATATTCCAAATCGATAAATATCAGTTTTAGGCCCACATCAAACTCCCCGAAACACATTTTCAAAAGAGGAGGAGAGAAAATGGATATTCAAGCGAAAATGCTCTTTTGCCCAAACGACTCATCGGAAATGGATGAAATTGTCAATCAGTGGATTGACAGTTCCGTAACAACAGCCTATCTATTGCGACAGCAAATAGAACGCCCCCATATCACAAAAGCGTTGAAAAGATTTTCCGGAGATCTTTGGATTGTGATACAGATGTTTCTCGACACAGAAAACGGTCGTTTCCCACTTGCAGTTACCGATAAAGGAGTTTCAGCCATTGGCACAGGAAAGGGGTCGTGGTTGCAGATGCTCTGTCCCCGCGGAGTCGATGAATCGGGAATTTCTATCCTCGAATTTCGGCGAGATCAAATACGCGAAGCCATAAATAGTTACAAACCAGCTGGTATCAGCTTAGATTTCATACGCCATTTTCTCTTTTGGGAAGATATCTCAGAATCGAGTGCGAGTAGTTCAATACCACGAAGTTGTTTCTGTTCGCTTTGCCGGTCAGCCTTTTCAGCTGAATTCTCAATCACACTTTCAGCAAACCAGAATATCGCGATCGATGAGATCCTGACGAATCATACAATAGAGTGGGAACAATTTTCTCATCAAACAATTACAGCAATTGTTCGATCATTGAGTGACACGATTCGATCAATCGAATCAACATGTAAAATCAATATTCACACAGTTCCATGGTTCAAAGAAGAATTTAACTCTGCGAGAATTGTAAAAGTGGGGCAACATTTGAAAGATATGGCAGAGTATGTCGATCAAATTTCCCCGATGTGCTACTCACCCATGTTAAAACGATCAATTCCGTGGATCTCAGAACTGACCGATTCCCTTGAAAAGGAGTCTGAACTGCCGGTGATTCCGGCAATTCAGATCTGCCCAATGTATGGTACAGAAACTCTATCAGAAGAAGATTTTTTTCATATGGTAAAAACGGCGGGAAGTGGAAAATCGGCGGGAGTAATCGTTTGGCCGTGGGAACAGATAACGCGTGATCAACTAGCGACCATCGGAAATCTTCTGCCGAAATAACCTCGTGTCGATATTGTATTTATTGATTTTATACAGCAAAATTCGCTTTGTTGTATCCAAAAACAGCGCAGTTTTTCCTTGGTTCCCGCGACACTCTTTGAGAGCATCGAAGATGAGTTTTTTTTCAAACTCCGCAACTTTTTCATCGAGAGATGTAGGTTTTGGATGTTCAGACATGGTGGGAAGAATGTGAAAAGGGAGGTGAGCGATTCCGATTTTCCCGGAAGGAGTCACTAGTGTCGCCCGTTCAATGGTATTGGCAAGCTCGCGCACATTTCCAGGCCACGAATAGTCAATTAATGCGCGCATTGCTTCAGAATCAATAGCGTAGCCATGACTGTGATGTGAGTGAACCGCCTTGGTCATAAAGTGTTCAACCAACAGAGGTATATCATCTGGGCGTTCGCGAAGTGAAGGAACAGCAATGGGGAAGACGTTGATTCGATAGTATAAGTCTTCACGAAATAACCCATCTTTTAGAGCTTTTTCAAGGTCTCGATTCGTGGCACACACCAATCGCACCTTAACAGGAACCTGCTTTCCACCACCGATCCTCTGAACCACACGCTCTTGAATTACTCGCAGCAACCGCGTTTGAGCATCGAGAGAGAGTTCTCCGATCTCATCAAGGAACAGCGTTCCGCCGTCGGCTTCTTCAAACCGACCGCCACGAGCGGTAAGTGCCCCAGTGAAAGCACCTTTTTCATAGCCAAACAGTTCACTTTCAAGAAGAGTATCAGGAAGAGCACCGCAGTTTATTGCGACAAAAGGCCCTGAATGGTACATACTTTTTTCGTGAATTGCACGAGCGACCAACTCTTTACCGCTTCCGGTTTCCCCGCGAATGATCACAGTGGAATCAGCGGGAGCAACCTGAGCAATTTCACGGAAAACAGTTCGAATTGCAGCACTCTCTCCAATAATCGTGGCACAGCGACCTTGTTCTTCAAGACGAAATATTGTCCGCTTCAGCTCAGCATTTTCAACCTGCAGCTCGCTGAGTGAATTTTCCTGTTGAAGACGCGTGAGAAGTGTTCCACAAATGAGTTCTGCCACTGTTTGAAGAAACAGTGCTTCGTGTTCAAGTTCGTCGCGATTTGCAATGCCTCGCTTTATTGCTCCAATTGCGCCGGATGTTTTCCCATCTTGGGTAAGTGGAACAGCGATAAAAGTCATTCCCGGTGCAAGCGATATTAGTTTTTCCCGACTGAAACCCGCTTGCGAGAAGGGCATTCCACGATGTATAACTCGTTCAAGAGATTCACGATACAGCTCAGGAGATTCATTTGATTTCCCATTGAAAAGAGATATAGAACCTTCGCGGCGGATCGCAAAGATTCCACCTTCGAGGCCGAGCTGTTCAGCAAGTTGATTAATGATTGTCGTAATAATCGAATCTAGTCCACCGCCCTCTGCAATGCGGCGCGCGGCAGAATAAAGAAAGGCCATCTCTGTTAGATTGATTGAACTCATTGTTGATAGCTAATAAGGGATTTAATTATCGGTATAAGCTCCTGCGAAGGCGCTTTGCCGCCAAAACTGTCCTGAAGTGCGGAGGAGCGTTTAGTACGATCAGAGTAATAAGCGGGATCAGCAATGAATTTAGAAATCTCTTCCACGAGCTTTATCGGCTTCAACTCGAATTGAATAAACTCTTTGGCTACTTCATCGGAACTCATAATGTTTGGAAGTCCAATGTGCGAAAACTCAGAAGCACGTGTAAGTACTTTCACCATGAGCCACAAGAAAAGACCACTTTTATACATGACTAGCTGAGGAATTCCGGTCAGAGCCGCGTGAAGCGTGGTCGTTCCCGACGTAACTAATGCAATGTCAGATGTTTGAAAAAGTTCTGTCAGTGAACCGTGAAACAGTTCAATATTAGCATTGAGAGCAGGCTCGTACAGATCAGTTGGTAGATATTCTGTGCAGGAAACGCGAAACCGAAATCTTGTTCCGTGCCTTTGACGAAGAAGAGTCGCCGTCTCGATCAGCACAGGAAGTATGCGCTGAATTTCCATGCGACGACTTCCCGGAGCAAATGCGATTACGATCTCTTTTTTATCTGCAAGTGGTAGTCTTTCAATGCGGCTGCGTAATTGAACTTCTTCGAGAAGAGGATTGCCAACATAGGTCACATTTTCTGTAAACTCTTTCCAATAATTAACTTCAAAGGGAAAAATAGTCGCCACATGTGATGCATTTTGACCAACTCGAGGACCGTGCTTGTATTTTTTCCATGCCCAAATCATTGGCGCAATGAACCACAAAACAGGAATCCCCATTTTTTTCGCGGCTTTCATCAACGGCGTATTAAATCCGGAATAATCCACACATATCAACAGATCTGGTTTTTCATCGGCCAGCATAGAGATAAATTGTTTTTTAGCGTTGAGAAAAAAGGGAAGTTCCCGAAGTACTTCGAAATAGCCCATCCGATTGAAACGCGAAAATTCAAAACGGCTTTCAAAACCAGATCGAACCATCGCAGGCCCACCGAGTCCGGCAAGGCGAACACCGGGAATCTGTTGTTGCAAGGATCGTACTAGTTCTGAAGAATTCCGATCGCCGGAAGGGTCACCGGCGGATATGAAAATAAGCGGGGAACGACTCATTGTTTCGACCGATTGTCGATTAAACGAATCTTTTTCCGATTATCTCCTCGCATCGAGTTAATCGTTGCGGCATTAGAGACAAGCACGGGAATATTAACCCGTGCTGCAGCTTGAATTTTTGTCATAATTTGCGTGACCAACAGTGGCTTAACCGCCGCGTGAACGAACATCTCTTCCGAAGGAGCACCTTCGCGCCCTTTTAGTTCGATAATATAGTCCTGTACTTCCGGCATAGAATCCAGCACATTGGTAATGGTCATTGGATATAATGTCGTTCCTTTGTACTTTACCAACTGCGCTTTGCGCGACATAATAGGGCCTATGCGCATCGAGTGTCTTCCACAGGCGCACTCTCCCGGAACCTTAAACGTGAGATCTCCCGTTTTGTATCGCAAAAGAGGAACGCCTTCAACGCCAAAGGTCGTGACAACCAACTCTCCCACCGTTCCATCAGGTACAGGGTCCCCGTTAGAATCGAGAATTTCTACATAACCCAATTCTGGATGAGCGTGCCCGCCAAAGCGCTCTGTACATTCGCAGAACGTAGAGGCAACTTCTGTTGAAGCATAGGTACTATAGACATGAGCGCCAAAAAGTTTTTCAATTTTATCTGCCGTAGCAGTTAATTTCATCGATTCATCGCGAATCGATTCACCAATACAGAATATTTTTTGAATAGTGAAATTTTCGAGATCCACGCCACCCTGTTTGAGCTGTTCGCCCAATTTCAAAAGATACGAAGGCACCCCAATCAAAACCGTAGGACGCATAAGTTCGATGTAGTGCTGCTGCATTTCCGGAGTGAGAACTCCCAATCGAGCCGTATTGGCCCCAAGTGCAATCAGTCCTCGATAATAGGCCATACCAGCGATAAACAATCGGTCCAGGCTAACCATTATCTGCGCTCGGTCACGAGAAGTAACTCCCGCAGAATAGAAAGAAAGTGATTCATTATAGGCAAGTCGATCAATATCTGAAGCCGTGAGAGGAAACATGAGCGGAACACCTGTCGAACCACTGGTAACAACCGTTTCAACAATCTGCTCTTCTGACGCAACGCGAAATCGATGTGACATTTCCGACAAGGTGTCTTTTTCGGTAAAAGGAATCATGTGTATATCTTCAAGGCAGTTAATATCTGCCGAATTTATATCAACGAGAAGTTCGCGATAATATTCTGAATCGCGTTTTAAATAGTCAATGTGATTTTTCAAAGCGCGAATCGTACGCGCTTCAATTTCATCATACGGAAGAAAATCCCAAGAAAACTGAGGTGTAAACGGCACTTTTAGTACTCCTACCCTAGAGGCTTAGAGTGGTAAAACGTATTCAATTATCGCGAACAAAGCTTGTTGACGGTATCAAGAAGTTGTCGACGTCCAAATGGTTTCGTAATATAAGCATCGGTGTTTTTCATCATACCGATCATCTTGTCAATTCCTTCATCCGAAGCAGTAACGATTGCAATTGGTGTCGAACTGAAACGAACATCACTGCGGAACATATCGTAGAGTTCCCACCCACTGAGTTTTGGTAGATTGAGGTCGAGCAAAATTACATCGGGAAGGAAATCACTGGCAACTTTTACCGCAAGAAGAGGATCTGACACTACTCGTACATCAAAATTCTCCGGCTTGAGAATCATCTCTTCAAGCTCGGAAATATCAATTTCATCTTCAATAATAAGAACTTTCTTATTCAGCATGAACCCCTCTTTATTTGTGTAGCTTTTCGTTGAAAAGCCAATGCCAATAGCGAACTGCAATTGGAATAGAAACGACTACCGCGACCACCCGAAAAACTGAAGATATTTCAGCGAGATATGGAATCATTTCAAAAACTGCGTCGGCAAAACTAGCACAGAGCACTAACGCTGCTGAAACATAGAATGCTTTATACAGCGCTGGTATGCGAAGTGCTTCGCCGATCCGGCAACTCAAGTTTGCAAGAACCATAAGGCAACTAATTATAGCGACATCAACAACAAACAATGTATCCATAGCAACCTACTTGTGAACCCGTTTCATGCGGACATAGAGAGAAATGCTGTTCCAGGAACCGGCAATTCCGGCAATGAAAAGCGCAACATCAACAAACAAGCGTTCACCTCGGCCATCATCACCTATGATAGCACCTGTTATTGCCATGATAAGTGCAAGCATAGCCACAGTAAAGCCATAGGCCGGTGTATCAGGATCGAGCTTAACGCGATAAAATCGTGCAATGAGATACATAAAAAGCATCAGTACGAAGGCACCTGCAAGATAGAGTACAGCGGATATCGTGGCAAACATAGTACTACCTGCTTTTCTTTTTTCCAAACACATCGATAAATGCATCTTCCGGTGTATGGCGAGTGATTCCGCTCATTATACCCTCTCGACCGGCAAATGTCGACTCTACTTCGATACCTTTTGCAGTACACTGGTATTTTCTAATATCTTTTTGATGATTACTTCCACGCATCTTCAACACTGTCAATGCCTTTTGGATAGAGCTGTCAATTTCAACATATCGCAGAAGAATATATGTATCAACGATAAAGGGGATTTTACTTCCCACATGAGCAATCTGCCCGAGAAGTGAATCATTTTCGCGAAGAAGCACAGATGTCACACCTTCGCGTTTGAGACTATTGATAAATCGACGTTCGATATCTCGCAACTCTAATCGGTTGCGAGTCAAGGATTCAAAGTGAGTCATGCTGTCAATAACCACGCGCTTAGCACCAAGCTCTTCGATAATTGTAACGAAACCGCCTTCCATATTCTCGATCTCATCAAGAGCCGTTTCAGGATCAGAGAAAATTACCTTCAACTTACCTTCAGCCTCGAGTTTTTTCAGATCCCACCCAAACTGCAGTGCATCGTGATAGTATTGCTGAGGAAACTCTTCGAACGTGATAATAACACCCGGTTCGTCGTAATTGACAATACCATTATAGATGAATTGCATTGCGATAGTTGTTTTCCCTGTGCCAGGAGCACCCTCGATGAGGTTCGCACTCCCTTCAAGAAAGCCACCAAAAAGCATATCGTCGAATACTGAAATACCTGTTTTTGCGCGCGCTGTTTCCATAGTGGCTACTTTTTCCCCTGGTTCATGAGATAGATCATAACTGCTTTATGAGCGTGAAGTCGATTTTCTGCTTCATCGAATACCACTGATACGGCACTGTCAATAACATCGTCAGTGACTTCATCTCCTCGGTGAGCTGGCAAACAGTGAGAAAACAGTGCGCCTTTCGGTGCGACTTCCATGATTTTGCTATTCACTTGATACGGCATAAATATGGCGTGTCGAGCGGCAGCTTCTGATTCTTGCCCCATGCTAGCCCAAACATCGGTGTAGACCAAGTCTGCGTTTTTAACTGCTTCAAATGGATCGTACAAAGCTGTCACAGAACCGCCATTTTTAAGGGCTTCAGCCTGAGCTCCTTCAAGAAACTTTGCAGGAATTTCATATCCTTTGGGCGTAGCTGCTACAAAATGGTATCCCATTTTTGCCGCATAGTTCATGTGAGAAACACATACGTTGTTTCCGTCGCCGAGATAAGTCAGAGTTATTTTTTTATCCCCAAACTTTTCGCGAAGAGTAAGCCCTAATGCCAACGACTGACAGGGATGAAAACTATCGGTCAAAGCATTAATCACCGGAACATTTGCGTATTTTGCGAGATCTTCTATTATAGAATGCCCAAAGGTGCGCACAACAATCATGTGCACCCATCGCTCGAGGTTATGAGCGATATCAGCGATAGACTCACGTGCACCAAGTCGACCATTTGAATCAGCCATAGTCATAGCGTTTCCACCGAGTTCATAAATACCCGTCTCAAAGGTGAGTTTCGTACGAAGTGACGGCTTATCAAAAATCAACACTACGCTCTTACCTTTAAGATCTGTGCGAAGGTCATCAGACGAACGAGTCAATTTTACTTCCGCAGCCAAGTCAATAAGTTCGCGAATTTCAGCAGATGAATAGTCGAGCAGGGTGAGAAAATCCCGTTTCATGTCGTTTAACCTCGTGCTAATTCCTTAAAGAAAATCAAAAAGAGAATATAGTTTTCTTTTTGCGATTCAGCAAGCTAATCAGATTTCTCATGAACACAATGAGTTTTTCGTGCAAAACAGAACTATTCTCTTTATTATGGTAGCGATCGGGTTCGTGATATCAAACGAGCATATTGCTCTAGATGGAGGTTGTGTGAAAGTAACAGAAGTACGGATCACCCCGCGCGAAGACGGGCGCCTAAAGGCCTTCGCAAACATCACTTTCGACGACTGTTTCGTGGTTCGAGGGCTCAAGGTTATCGAAGGCGAAACAGGGCTGTTTGTCTCAATGCCGAGCCGCCGTCGCAGCGACGGGACATACCAAGATGTCGCTCACCCAATAGACAACGACATGCGTGGCAATATTGAGTCTGCTGTTCTCACGGCCTTTCAACAGGCCGAAGCGTGCAACTACGCTCAATAAAAAAAACAGCAAATTAACCACACAGTATGCTACCTTTTATTTATATTTGCTCGGGTTTTGACAAAAAGCACTCGTTTTTTGTCAGATCAATTTTACAGGGGCGTCGACAAATGGTTAAGTCACATGGTTTTGGTCCATGGATTTGAGGGTTCGAGTCCTTCCGCCCCTGCCATCTTTTTTCGAAAAACAACCCGCTGGATTTATTTGCGCTTTAAATGCTTTTAAGGAGGATCAGTTGGAAAAGATTAAACTGACTGCCCGCGCGCGAACTGGTTCTGGCAAATCGTATACTCGTAAAGCTAAAATCGCAGGATGGGTTCCTGCAGCATACTACGGATTTGGGGTAACACCTGTAAATCTTGAAGTAGCAGCTCACGAGTTCGGCCAGATTATGTCGAAACATCAGCACAACATGCTCGTAGAGCTTGTTGGTGAAGGTGTTCCTGCCGGTGCCGTTGCGGTTATTCGCGATGTGCAGAGAGATGCGATCAAACGCTCTCAGTTCTACCATGTTGATTTCCAACATGCTGACGATAAACGTCCGGTGAAAACCCGTGCATTCTTGAAACTCGCTGGCGAGTGTTCTGGAGTAAAAGAGGGTGGAATCCTGACGCAGACCGTTCATGAAGTAAATATCATGGGCCCAATCGACAAGATTCCAGAAGTGGTATCTGTTGACGTAACCGATGTTGCTATTGGTGGAACAGCCATGGCTTCTCAGATTGTTCTCGGCGACGAGATCTCTCTAATTACTTCTGAGTTCCGCGTGGTTGCGCGTGTTCTTGGAAAAGCAAAACGTAACTAATTTACGATCTTTGAAATTTTATGAACAAAATATCTAGAATTGTTTTGGGAATTGGCAATATCGGAACACGTTATGACGGTACTCGTCACAATATTGGTTTCGATGTTGCCGAAGAACTAAAACGCAAAAATTCATCGGTAGTTCGTTCACTAAAGCACGGAACTTCAATCGAGATCGCTCTCGACGGAATTTCCACCGCCTGTATTAAACCTAATACATTTGTGAACCTTTCCGGTTTGGCTATCGCTGAAGCTCTTGAGCTTTATCAGCTATCGGTCAAAGATATTCTTGTTGTTGTAGATGACTTCAATCTTCCTCTTGGAACTATTCGTTACAGAGGAAAAGGAAGTGCCGGAGGGCACAACGGTCTCAAGTCTCTGATTGAAACTATAGGGCACGACTTTGCTAGACTTCGGTTCGGCGTTGGTCCTCTCCCTGAAGGTATATCAGTGACAGATTTTGTGCTCGGAATGTTCACCGAAGAAGAAAAGCCGCTTTATGCAGATTCGATCCAGCGGGCTGCGGAGTCGGTATCTTTTTTTGTGAACAATGGACTTGCATCTACAATGAATAAATTCAATTCGTAAAAGAACTGCCTTCTTCCCGGCAACGATCGGGGAGACTGATGTCCATAGGAGGAATAATGCAGAAATATGAATCTGTAGTAGTTTTCGACGGTTCACTGCCAGAAGAAACTATCGCAAAAGAACAGCTCAAACTTGAAGAGCTGATCAAAGAGAACGGTTCTCTTGAAAAAATCGATATTTGGGGCAAAAAAGAACTTGCTTACACTATCGGTAAGAAAAAAACCGGTTTTTACATCTTTTTCCAGTACGAATTTGCAGGTGATGCCAATGAGCTCATTTCAGCTTCTGTACGTTATAACGAAAAAGTACTTCGCTCAATGACTGTGCTTCATACTGATGCAGCGATCATTGCAAAAAAAGTAGTAGAAGCGGCTCCAGAGAAGGATGACGAATAATGGCTAGACACGGAAAATTCAAAACCTGTACTTTCTGCGATGATAGCATCGTACCTTCGTACAAAAATGTCGAAGTCCTCAAAAGCAAACTTACAGAACGCGGAAAAATTCTTCCACGTCGCGTAACCGGCGTTTGTGCAAAACACCAGAGAATTCTTGCAACAGAAGTAAAACGTGCTCGTCATATCGCGCTCGTTCCGTTCGTTGCTGAGAACATCCATTAATCGGCCAGGAGATAAACGATGAAAATTATTCTTCAGAGAGACTTTCCTCAACTTGGCGCGTCACTTGATGTTCTGACAGTTAAAGACGGATACGCTCGTAACTTCCTTATCCCTCAGGGGATTGCTCTTCCTGCAACCAAGGGTAACCTTGCTCATGCAGAAGAAATGAAAAAATACAGCGCAAAACGCACTGAACGTGCAGTTGCGACAGCTCAGGAAACAGCAGCGAAACTCGCTGACTACTCTTGTACTGTAAAAGTAAAAGTTAAAACTGGTGAAGATATCTACGGCTCGGTAAGCGTTGCAGATATCGTTGATGCACTTGCAAAAGACGGCCATTCAATCGATAAGAGCAATGTTGTTCTTGCTGAACCGTTCAAAAAACTTGGTGTATACGACGTTGAACTTAAACTTCACAAAGTTGTTTCTTCTACAATCAAAGTTTGGGTTGTTAAAGAAGAGATCGTAGACTAATTTCATTCTCGTGAAAAGTCGAAGGCGACACTTGTAAAAGTGTCGCCTTTTTTTGTTCAATTTATCGAAAGCCGTTTACTTCTATTATATTAGAAACGTACTCAATGCGTTGTTTAAAATTATCCACAGATAGGTGATCTATGAAAAACACTCTTCTACTTGTTGCATTCCTTACCGTTTCGCTCTTTGCCGCAGAAGAACTTGGCCTTGAAGGTGATTCATCTTCAATACCATCCCTAGAAGAGTCACTGAAAGAGTTCGGCGCAGACGACCTCATTGTCGAAGAGGTAAAGCCTATCAATACTCCAGTTGCCACAACAAAGGCAAAAAAAGACTCCGCAATCACAACCACGAACAATCAAGAAACCAGTTCAAACAAAACAACACTGACGGAACCAACCACTGATCCAGTTACAGCGAATCCTTCAACAGACAGCTCGATTCAGACAGATGTGGTTGAAAATGTGGCGACAGATGTTTCTGCTGACACTGTAGTGACAATTGCCATGGACACTTCAACAGTGACAAAAATATCATCGGTTAGTTCTGTCGATATTGAAAGTTCACTGAAAGATTACCGTTCTCCACTAAAAGCACTCCTTTTCTCACTTGTAGTACCAGGAGCGGGACAGGCTTATACTAAAAAATATTGGAAATCAGGAATTTTTGTCGCCGCCGAAGTAGCGGCAATTGTTGGTGCTGTTCATTTCAAAAAGAGTGGTGATGAGATTCAACAGCAGGCCTACGATCATATGGACTCCCATTTTGACGAGAAACGACTTAAAACGTTTTACACCGAACTTACCGAATACGGAAGAGGTAGATGGGGCAATGATACAGTCGTTCAATCCTATATTTTCATGAACAGCCACAAAGCTGATTCAAACGGAACAGCTGTAGAAAACTTCATGAGTAGTTTTCAATCAGATCGATATGGCAATGGAAAACAAAGCGATGCCGTTCAAGGCTGGGCAGATGCTTCACCATCCTTTGATCCCAATGCGAGCGGAACAAATCCATTTTATCTCGTGGCAGGAACATCATTTGCTACCGACTCAGCTTTTGGTCACCTTCGCTTAGCAGGTTCAGATCCGTTTGGAACCTCTGCTCTTCAAGGTCAGTATATTTCACTTCTCAAATCAAGTGAAAAGCGCTACGGTTGGAGCCAAACAATGGTGGTGGCACTCCTGGTGAACCACGCAGTCTCTGCCATGGACGCATTTATCTCTGCTCACCGTCACAACCGGAAAATGATGAATGAGAAAGTGGAAGAGCTCCCCAAACTTTCATTTAACAATGGGGTCTATCGCAATGAAATCGGTGCGGTAACAACCAGTCTGGATTTGGTATGGAAATTTTAAAAATATTCCTCCTTATACTCGTTTCAGCAGCACTTCTTTCCGCACAGATTGTCATTGAAGAGGTTGGAGTCGGCAGTGACTCTACACGCAATCGCACCGTCACCGTGGGATCGGATTCTCTTGTAGGCCAAAAAAGTCCTTGGGGCGCGGCCTTCCTTTCGCTCACGTTACCAGGAGCCGGCCAATTGTATCTCGAGCAACATTCAAAGGCAGCGGCATATCTTTCGGCAGATTTAGTTCTTTTGGCAGGTTCACTTTTTTCTGAAGCAACATCGCGACGGATTTTTAAGAATGCGATCAATTTTGCAAGAATCAACGCTCACACCGAAAGCACCCGCGATTGGCGCGACGATTACTGGAAAGATGTCGGCTTTGGCGATTCAACCTTTCTCTCTTCGCAAAAATGGAATGAAGAGTGGTTGAAAGGGCGTGAATTTGACGAACTCTACACTGGTTCAGATGAGTGGTCGTGGGATAGCAATGTTCTCAAAAACGAGTACAACGATCAGCGGAGTCGATCATCTCGCTGGCATACGGCGTCATTCACTTTTTTGGGCGGCATGGTAGTGAACCGAGTTGTTTCGTTCATTGATGCGCGCGTTTCTGCAAACCGTTATAACAGCAGACTATTCAGCTCTGTTCAGGTGACACCCTACTACTCGCTGGCCGATGGTTCCGGGGCAATCTATTTCACCGGCTCTTTCGGAAGGTAATCATATGAAACGAGTCTTAATCACCGGTGCTTCCTCGGGAATTGGAAAGGCTACAGCAAATCTCTTTTTGGCACGTGGCTATACGGTCATTGCCACGGCGCGACGGGTTGATCGCATGGATGACCTGGTAAAACAAGGTGCCATAGCGATTTCGATGGACATAACAGATGAGAGCTCAATTCATGCAGCGATGATTCAGATTAAGGAACAGTTCGGAGGCATCGACATATTAGTGAACAACGCCGGATATGGTTCAATGGGATCGCTTGAAGAGGTTTCTATCGACGAAGCGCGCCGCCAGTTCGAAGTGAACCTCTTTGGACTTGGACGAATCACTCAACTGGTGATTCCCGCTATGCGAGCACAAAAGTTTGGACGAATAATCAACATTGGATCCATGGGAGGTGTGATGACAACGCCCTTTGGAGGCTGGTATCACGCGACGAAATTTGCACTCGAAGGGTATTCTGACATTCTTCGATTTGAAACCAAACCGCTCGGAATCGATGTGATTCTGATTCAGCCCGGCGCGATCAACAGTGAATGGGAAGGAATCGCCGATCGATCAATGAAAGAGACCTCCGGCGCAGGACCGTATGGTTCCGAAGTAGAAAAATGTTCAAATATGTTTAAAGCTACTTACCGCTTTGGCTCTTCGCCGGAACTAGTGGGAAAAGCAATCGTAAAAGCGGCAACAACACGGAAACCTCGCACGCGCTACGCTGTGGGATTCGGTTCAAAACAATTTATTTTCCTGCGAAGAGTTCTTAGCGACCGAATGTACGATGCAATGCTCCGCCTTGTGATGAGTCTCGCCCGCTAACGCTCAAGCACAACACCGCTACCTCGTTTTGATCCTCAGGTATTTCACGATATAGGGCTTGAGCCGATTCATCATCGAGTCGAGCTTGGCGGAACCGCCGAAATTCGGATCATTCCTCAATGAACTATCGCTGAGAACTGCAAGCATTTCATTCAGCTCCCGTTCAGAAAAAAGCGATGTCAAATACTGAGCTCCCGTAGTGACAAATTGATCCGACTCAAAAAACCCGCGAATTTCGCTGTCTGCATCAATCGAATCTTGCTCAGACAATTTCTGATTACCCAGAACTATGGCGATATACGAATCTACTTCGCCAGAACGGTAAGAGTCTTGAAGTGAGCGCATAATATCGGTGGTGACCGGCAACACCGACTGAGCTGAAACAATGGAGATCAACGACAAAAGCAGGACGAATTGTTTCATGAAATTTTCCTTATCAAAGATTCAGTCAAAATACGTACTGTTGGCACATAAATGAAAAGAGCCTGATTTCTCAAGCTCTTTTTTGTTATCGTTCGATTCGACTGACCGTTTTCATCAGCCCCGATTCGATCCTGAGCAGGTAGACTCCTTTAGAGAGCGTATACTGTTCGAGCCCCGTGGCGACCACCGAAGAACCGGTAACGGTCAGCTCGCGAGCAAACAGTTCACGACCGCGAAGATCGTAGATTGCAAGATGATATGTTCCCGCCGTAGGCCCAGAAAAGGCCAAACCATTGCGAAGAATGGCGATCCCCGCCGATCTCATCGGCTTGAACGAACGATCTATCGCCGTACCGTTCAGAATCTCCGTCTTTGTATTCGTTCCATAAATTTTTCCACCGCTCGTCGAATCGGTCTTTGTCACCAACGTGTCGCTACCGTTTGCCGCTGATTTGTACTGCAGTGTCGCCGTGATCAACGTGTCCGGTTGCGAATTATATGCACCAATATCCTTCCATCCTGAAGTGTAGCCAACACCGGTGATACCAGGATGTCCTTCAGCAGGCTGAATAGACCATTTCGCTTCCCACAGACGATCACCATAAGCGACGGTGTCACCGAAGCTGTATTGACCTGCTACCCAAAGGTCATATTTCCCCAGATCACCGCCGGTGGCTTTCTTGAAAAACGCCTCAACCACATGATCCGCCGCGGTATTGGTGAAATCAATTTTAACCAATGCTCCTCGGTTGATTTTGTCAACCAAAACATAGTCCATTACATAGCCCGCGGCAGGGGCGATCGTCACTGACTTAGAAGCACCTGATGCGAGCGTGGTGGTTCCCGATGGCGAAATCGATCCATTGGAATTTGCTTTTGTGGTTAACACAAAGAGAGTCGGTGCCGTAGGATCTTTTTTGAATGTTACCTCCACCGAATGAGTAGCAACGACAGATGAAACAGTCACGGTACTGACCGCACCCTTGCTTACCCCATCGACTTTGACATCTTCCACAAGAAAATACTGATCCGGTGTAATGGTAAAGGTTTGACTTTTAGAAGAGTCAACCATCACCTTGCCCGATGGCGACACGGATCCACCCACGCCGGCAGTGACGGTTATTTCGTACATTTTTCCTTCGCTATAGCCACCAAGTGACGTGGTTTTGGTGTAAATTGCATTTAAGAGTGAATGGCGATGATTTGCAGCGAGATCATGAGTAATCTCCCAAATCATGAGCCCACCGTACTCACGCTTATAGCACTCTTCCGTCTTTTTTTGCAATGTGGGTATTCCATTGTAATTCTGCCCGGCAAAAACATCGGTAAATGCGGCAGCCGTATCCTGCTTATACAAATCTGAATAGGCAATTTCTCCGGTTCGCGTATAAAAGGGTACCCCTAAGACCAATGCACTCTTTTTGAATTTTGTCGATGTTGCTATTCCATGTGCAGCCCACGTATCAATCAACTCCATAGACTTTGTATAATCGGCATGAGTTGGCCACGTACCGTGCATATCATACGCCATCAACTGAATCGCATCGACAGCATCAAATGTGGAGTTTGCGAATTCTGAAGGTTTATGCTGAGCTCCAACAGTTATTGAGACGCGCTTTTCTGATCCCAGTGAACTTTTTAATTTTCCCAAGAACGTGCCAAACGATGCCATCTCATGAGTACCCGGATACTCCCAGTCCAAATCAACCCCGTCAAGCCCATAGGATTCGACATATTGCTTTAAATTGGAAACAAATGCTGTGGAATTAGTCGATGTGGCAGATGAAAATCCACCTGATCGTCCCCAACCTCCTATACAGATTATTACCTTCGTGCCAAATCCATGTGCGCGGTTGACAAATGTGGAATTAAACCACTTTGGCTCATTTGTTTTATTCAATGTGCCATCGGCATTAACTTCCAGTGAGAAAACAATTAAGTGAGTCAATCGTTTTAAATGATCATCAGTTGGTTCACTGCGATAATTGGGAAGATACCCTACCACTGCACCGCGCCCAAACAAGAACAAAGGAAAAAGCAAGATAAGCAACAACTGTTTGAACATAAAACATCCCTTTTTGAATTTGTACTGCCTGATAAATCTACACCCACTGATCCATTTTTTCCGTAAAACATTGATCACTGTATAAAAAGAGTGGACAAAGAGAAATTTATCCCCGCGGACATCAACCAAAACGGTACAGAAATGATCTGTAGAGACTGACAATTTTCTGCCCCAACAGCGGATCGCGATCTCCGATGGCTTCTTTCACGAACAGAGGAAAGAAGGCGCGAATATTCATTACTGCAAAGATTCCATCTGTTTGATCTCTTCCCGAACATCAGCTACTTTCTGATCGACACCGATTGACGAAAGAAGCAACGTCCCTTTTGTGGCGACCCGAGCCACCCGAACCATCAGCCGCACCCAGGCATCAAGTTCTTGTATCGCAGCGACCTTTTCGGCCACCCGCGTTCCCCGTTCACTGCGCCTCTGAATGTAGAGATTTCGCGCGACCTTTGCCTCGTCGAGCTGTTTTTCCAGATCGCGCACCATCGGTTCATCGATATTCAGCCGCCGAAGAGGTTCCAGCACCGAAGTGTCTGCGAACACGGCGCGGCAGAACTGTTCGATCACGGCACTCTGAGGAATCCATGTCTGCGGAACCGTTCCATTCAGCCCCAATCGCTGCATATGTTCAGGAGAATCTTCGCACACCACCTTGGAAAGGCGGCGAATCTCGCGGTACGCCTGTTCCACTCGTTTCCACGCTTTCGCAAATGAATCATACGATCCAGCACACTCCCCTTCAGCCATAGTCTGACTATGCGCTGCCTGTTGTACCGCCTCCACCAACCGATTCCCTTCGGCGAACTGAGCATCGCCATACCCGCGCAGTGCCATAACAGATCTAAATTCAACATTTGTATTGATACGCTCGACTATCGTTCGATTTGTCATATACAGCGTAACATAATCTCTTTTTTTCTTCATACAAGCTCTTCTTTTTAGATAACTCAAATTAGATTAGTGATAGCAACTTTATTAATTCATTATACAATTCTATAATTTCTTAATGCAATTCATAACTTTCATTAAATAATTACAATTTTGATATAAATATTTTAAGTTTTATTTTAAAATTTTAAACTTTAATAACGATAAAGTAAATTTGTCATTCAATAGTTTAAATATTATGCTACTATAAATTACTTATTATATTACAATTATTTATTATAATACAGAAAGTTTTAGAATGAATTGTAAAACTTTAATTTTTTACTGAATCTTTGTCGTAAATAGACGGAACAGCCACAGCACATCGGTTCAGAACGGCATTAAGTTAGACCGAATCGGTATCGCGGAACGACACGCTATACGCATACTCAATTTTTTACATTATCAGTGCCAAAACACTCCTGCCTAAAGTGATATTTACAATGCAAAGAGTACTTGTACAGAAGAGGTCGCATGAACATGTATGTAACTATGTCCCTGGCCCTGTTTGCGCTGACAGCACACCTGTTTGGCGCCGGGCTGACCATGAAACCGGAGTCACTTCTAACAGAAGTGGTTCTTCATGGAACAGTGCCTCAATTAACCGTCGGGTTTTTGAAAAATGAAACAGACCAGATCGTAAAAATTGACTCGTTAAAATTAGTGGAGAGCAGCAATGGAATTAACCCTGATTCTTTGCGGCAGAATACCATTAGGATAGGCGGGGTAGGATACTCTATCCGGTCACACCTTCGTGATTCTGTCTGGATGTCCGACCCAAGCGAAGAAGAAGTAATAATTAAGCCTGGCGATTCCGTTACTATCGGCAATTCTTTTATTCATGTGGGAGAGGGCCCGTTTCGGTATAAATTCTACGAGCCGACCGATTATTATACTGATCCCACCTTAACTCACTTCTGGCTACATGTAAAGCTTTGGTATGGAAACAGTACTCTTTCTGCCTGGTTTAGCGGTGACTCTTCATCCAATGAGGATGAGGAGGTATCGATAATAGAGAGAAAGGTGCCACTTCGTGCTTCAACGGAGGAGGTCGGTGTCTACAATCTCAAAGGACAGCTGCTTTCACCAATGCAGAGAGATCTCAATAGCATCCCTCTTGGGACTGGGCTCTATCTTCAACGAAACAATACTTCATCCTACAAAGCACTCCTAAAAAATTCGCCTAAGAATTGACCTGCACTCCATTGCATAGAAAATGGGCAGAAAACTTTCGCTTTCTGCCCAAGATTGAATGAATCGGCACAGAATCTTACTTGTAAAGTCCCGGCTGAACCGGCTGAAGTCCGAGGAACTGCATCCAGAGTGAAAATTTCAGAGCCACATCATCACCGAAGTGGAAAAAGAGAAGCGCACAGAGAAAGGCCACAAACCATTTCCAAAAACCGCGTAGACCAATGAGTTCTTCCATGAGTCCCAACATAAAAATGACAAAGATAAAGACACCTATCGCGGGAAGATAGGGGCCGCCAACAGCTAAAATTTGGTCGAGAATTGGTGTAATCTTATCCATAGAGAATCCTTTCAAATGGTGAGCTTTCGAAATATATGATTCGACAATCCCCAGCGGGCAAAATCGTTCTATTTTGATTCTAATTATAACCTATATTTACGCGCTTTCTACCTGTTTCTTTTTCCACGGGATTGACCGATGCAGTTTCACGAAAAGTTAGTTGATTTTCTCATCCGCCACAAAACGCCCATTCTCGTTATTACCGTACTGATTACAGCCTTTTTCGGTTGGGCCATGACCGGACTTCAAGTGGACAACGACCCGGCCCACGCCCTTCCCAATGATATGAAACAGAAAGTGGACATTCGCTACCTTCGCGAAAAGTTCCATTCCCCATACACCATGCTCTTTATGTGCAAGCTCGAAGAGGGAACACTTCAGGAAAAAC
>JAIFMU010000231.1 GCA_020048285.1 bacterium
GATCAAAGATTCGACCGTGATCAAAGATTCGACCGTGATCAAAGATTCGACCGTGATCAAAGATTCGACCGTGATTAAAGATTCAACGGTAATTAAAGATTCAACAAGTGTTGTGGTTAAAAAGTCTGAAATAATCGATTCTCTAACAGGAGTAAAAACGGTTATTACAACAACAGATATTGCACCTGCTGAAGCAATTACGATTGCACCAAAAACTGATAACAATGGTTCTTCCGTAGCGGTTGATTCTGTTGGATCTACGTTGGCGATTGTGTTTAACCGAGCTCAAGGAACTGATCAAGCACCTTCGCAAGCTTCAGTTGAATTGGCCTTTTCGGATAAAGCGGTACCAACAAATGCGGCGGATTCACTGTCACTTCAGTATACAGCGACCACTCCTATTGTGATTCGTTTGCTGCAGGATGGCATTCCAACTGAAGAGCAGTACTATATGGTATTAACAGCAAATGCCGTGACACGTTCACGTTCTGATGTTAATTCCGTTGCTCTTTCGATTGAAGATTTTGTTCGCCCTGCTGTGAGTAGTGCACCTATTTTACAAGATTTTAAGAATGTTCAAGGGTTTGGTTTAGCGCTCGCTGATGACAGTAAGAATGCAGCCACTGGGGCAGTTTCCATTAGTGCAATCTCATTTACCGGAAAAGAACAGTCAACTTCGCTTGTCGGAAAAAATAGTTTCAAACTATTTACAAACCAATTGGGCTGTTTTGCGGGTAAATCGTTACAGATTCAAGTTGTCCAGAAAGGTGGATATTCACTTGCGATATACTCATTTGCAGGTCGTTTAATTGTTAAGCAGGATGCATCACTTGTTGAAGGGAGCAATACTGTTACCATTACAAATAATCTTCCGAAGGGAGTTTTTGTTGCGATTCTAGAAGGCCAAGGCGTATCATTAAAAAAAGTAATCAAAAACCAGTAAAGTTGTCGAGAACATAGTTCTTTCTACTGTGGGGCATGTTCATTGAGCATGCCCTTTTTGTCTTTATTTAACAAAAAAAAACAAAGTGGAGAGAGGCTAAAGTGATTTTATTCTGCTCACAAATCCAAAACACGAAAACAAGGCACACTATACCCAAAAACAGTTGAATGTGGTCGCTAGCAAGTGTTTACAGGGAAAGGCGATGTATATATTTTTTTTGGGGCGAGTTTCTTTCGTGCTTTCAAGTCAACGAAACAATAACAGCTTCGCCATAGTATTTGTCACAAAGCAGGATAGTTATCTCCCGTTAAAATACAGCCCGCCTCCACAGTATTACTCAGCTTTTAATATTGAAACAGAACCTTCACCCCCTCCTTCGCGACACTTTTCAAGGGTCGAAATTGCTCTTGTGCCTGAGGAGGATTCATCGCAATGAATCCAAAATGATACAGATACAATACTGCGCTAGTCAATTTTTCGAAAAGAGGACTCGGAAAAGCTAGCATCCAACCATCGCACAAACTTACAGCCTCGTAGCCACACGGCATCGAAACAATTGCAGAAACAATATTTCCAACCAGTTTAAGGAGAAGTAGGAGGTATTGTCACGCTTTGTGCGATCTATCTCCCACAACGATGAAAACTTTGCCAGAACCAACCAAGTTTTCGTTCTCAAAGATACAGAATATTCAGACCACAATAACACATACGAACAAAATCTACAACTGCACAACATACTATACAACAATACAATAAACCAAGAAATCAAAGAGATAAACAAACAAAAAACAAACGACTATGTGTTCTCAAAATTTATACAACAAATCACATTTTTTACATTACATTAAAAGAATACAACGAAATTACTGTATCTGGAGGATAGAATGAACATTGCGATTAAGACACTAATCCCCTTATTGCTTCTAGGAGGCGGTGAAATTGTCAACGGAGATGTAATCTTTAGCACGGCAGAAAACACCAGCGCAAAGCAACTCTCCTTTTCGTGGAAAAGTACGGCCGCATCAAACTGGTTTCTCGGAGGGGCTCGATTCACCGCGGATAAAAAGCCCGCAGGTTTCCCCGTAACAAATTGGGCGCTTAACACGACAGGAAAACCCAATGAATACAGCCTCATATTCGGAGATGCATCATCCATAACCACCACTACTCCCATTACCGCCGGTGGATCAACGGGAGTTTCTACCCTGTCAGACTACAGCGGACAGGCGTTGGCAAAACTTTCCAACCCGGAACTACTGCTCAAAACCGGCGAATCCGGTGTGGTAGAACAGCCCAAAGATGAAAAACCAATCACTCTTGCCCAGATCGATTCATTGTTGAAACTACCCAATTTCCACAATAAAGATTACCGATATATTGACACGCTCGGCGCAAATGGAGGAATCTATTCCGGTGGTATTCTCGACACCTGGTTGGGGAAAACACAAGTACAAATCGCCATGAATGGAAAAGCATTTGGGCCGATCCACTTAACCACGTATCCTAAATTTAGTTTTAGCCCCAAGAATCAACTGTTTTGGATGACCGTTGCCATGGGGCAGGAGTATTTCCAGATTGACCTTCAGTGGATGCTTGGAAAAGGGATGCAGGAAACGGGGCTCGCCATCGGTACCGGACTCATTACCAGTGGATTAGGCGTGTGGCAGATTGAACCTCCCACAGGAAAAGACCGCGGCGGTATGTATCCGCAACTGTTCCAGAAAGGAAATATTTCCGCATGCTGGGATGGAACATCAAACCCATCGGGTGATTCGGCGGCGATCGTATCAAACTATCTCTACTCAATTTCCTGTGACAGAGCTGCATACGATCTCTACAACTATTCAAAGGGAATCTGCTGGAAAGATATCTGTACCGATTCAAAAGATCCCTATTTCCCGCTCGGCACAATCATGCAGGCGTACAATGGTGGATTGGGAAATGCTCAACAGAGCGCAAAAGAGTTCATGATGACGTCGGTGTACAACCCCGCGACTCAGCATACGAGTCTTGAAAAATGGTGCAGTACTCCCGGTTATATCGGCGGCGTGCTGAAAGGGACTCAAAATCTGGAACAGGCCAGCAAAGAAGCGTTCACCGATCTTTCTATTCCTCTCGTAGATATGCCACTCACCATAAAAGACCTTCAGCGGTTTTTCTACGGCGAAGGCGGAACGGCGAGTGCTCCCGGAAGATGGGGACTCTTTGCTCACTTTAAAATCAAAGACCCGGCGGCATTTGACCAAACGCTGATTGCGGCATTTGACAAATTAAAAGGAAAAGCCCCCGGCGTTAGTGCAGATCAAATTTCATATAGATACGATTGGCTCACGATTCTTCGCGTTCTCAAAAGCAATTTCCTCGTCACATGGCCGCGTCCAAATGCGCCCGGCGAATGGGCAAATGCCGTTAAAACACTTTCGCCAGCAGGAGCAAAAGATTGCGAAGGCCGGGCAACCGACCTCATCTATCCCTATGCGGAAATATCTGTCGGCCCTGACTACGACGATATCGCATTTAGCCTTACAGTCAAAGGAACCGACGAAACAGAAATCGAAAAAGTGCAGTGGTGTATCAACAGTGACTGGGTTCAGTGGAGCGATGCTTCACTTGCAGCGGGAACGCAGACTGACAAAGAGAAATTTTTCCGGATCACCGTCCCCAAAAAGCAGATCACCGATCTGTACGGCGATAACACGGGAACACTGTGGTTCATGACCACCGATGCCTCGGGGAACTCCGTGGTAAAATCTGTGGTAATTAAAGGGAATCCACTTAAATACGCCGCGGCTATCGACAAAAACGGCGATGGCAAAACCGATTCGATCCGCGTATTAATTGTGGAAGGCGCACTCGACACAAAAGCGGGTGACATCGCCGCAAATCCTACGGCATTCCAGTACGCGTGGCCTGCGAAAACGCCTCTTGTCAATGCGGCGAAAAGTTACGCCAACGCCATGTTCCTCATCGATCCGGTCAGCGATTCCGGTGCAGGTTTAGGAAAAGTAACCATCACCTATCCATCAATTGGGCTAAAAGAACGGGATGTAATCGACTCGGTCGGCCCGGCAGCTAAATTTGCATCGCTTTCCGTGGAAAACAAAACCCGCCCGAACGATTCATTGAAACTGGTGATTTCCGAGAAAGTCAAAACGCTCGACAAAACCAATTTTGCGTACTTGAAATTTTTCGACATCGAATCAAAAACTGAAAAATCGATTGCTTCCAAAAATGTTCTCATGCAGGGCGACACGACGATTTTCGTCTTTGCCGCGAACGAAATTGCCGATCAGGATTCGGTGAAACTGATTTTTGATTCCGGCATTCTGGATGAAGTGGACAACAAGCCGGCCACGAACACGATCTACGTGAAACTCAACGCTATTGGCGGACGGGAACCGCTGTTCAAATCGGCGGCGGTGTATGACAAAAACGGCGATGGCCTTGCCGACTCGGGATCGGTGTCGGTAACGCTCGGTGGAGCGACCAACAAGTTCCTCATCGGCGACGCCGGTTCAAAACAGGAGTCGTGGCCAACCGATAACGCGCTGAACACTATGGTATCGTTCAAGACCGTCGGCGATGATCGCGCTACTTTTGTTCCGGCGAACACGAGCGGTTCCGGCAAAGGAAAAGTGGAATTGAAATTCGACAACGGTAAGTTTGTAGTTCCAGGCGATCTGATCGACTCGGTCGGTCCGGTAATTCTCAAAGCACCCACGCCGACCTATACACTTCCCGTGACTGGCGCGGCTGATCAAAACTACCACTTTGAACTCAGTTTTTCTGAAAAAGTGATGGCTCTGAGCGACGGAAAAACCTATTTCGAATTTGCGGCGGACACGACCAAAGCGGGAACATCCAAAGCGATTACAACGGCGGCGAACAAAAGCGGCAACGGCTACGACTTTACGTTCGACAGCGATGCGCTCAAGGGATTCCGATTCGTGCGAATCATCCCCAAAGGCGAACTGACTGACGACGTGAAAAATCCAGCTCAGGTAAACAATCAGTGGGTGGAGTTCAGTCGCAAAGATCCGAACACCACGCCGACCATCGTGAACGCGGCGGTGTCCTACCAAGGAACAGCCAAAGCGACCGGCAAGGGCGATCGACTGACCATTCGGTTCAAACTGGCTACCGGCGATGAAAAACTGACCGGCGGCGATCTGGAAAAAGTGGAATGGAGCTGGAACGGCGTTTCGGGCAATGCGCTCAAGGGAAAAATCGGATTCCTCACCAGCAACGACACGGTGACAATTTCTGTTCCGAACCTCGATCTTTCCGGGGTGGGAATCGGCAACGGAACGCTCACATTTACCCAAAACGGGAAAACAGAATCGGTGCCATTCAGCTCGATTATCGATTCGGTGGGCCCGGCGATTATCGATGCGATCTGTTATCGCGGTCAAAACGGAAGTTCAAAAGACACATTGGAACTAACTCTTTCTGAACCGATTACGTCAGGAACGTCCGGCGACTATCTGTTCCGCTACGCCGGCAAAGAGTTTGGCCCGAAAAATGTACTTGCGGTAACCAATCTGAACGGCTCGTCCGTGAAATATCGCATGGAAACGGCCGCCAATGAAATTCGCGCCAACGACTGGATCAATCTCGCCGACAAGGGGATTGCCGATGCGGTGAAGAACGTGCCGCACTCGTTGAATCAGAAAGTTCCCGTGACGATCCGCGGAAGTAAAGTTCCGGCGATCACGGCTGCGTCCATGTTCGACAAAAATGGTGATGGCACTGCCGATTCGATCAAAATTGACCTTCTTTTGGGATCTGATCAAGATCGATTTGTCGCTTCGAACCAGACCAAAAGTGAATACAGTTGGCCATCGACCACACCGCTTGTGGCAACGTCGGATGTGACCGTTCTCGACGATACGACGATCGTTCTCGGTGGCATGAACATCGCCGAAACATTCGGAGCGGGCGCGGTGAAACTCTCGTTCCCGGAAAATGGTTTTGTGGAAGAGAAGTTGATCGATAAAGTAGGACCGGTGCTCACAAAAGCGCGACTCTACGAACAGACGGCGACCGGCGATGATACTCTTCTTGTTGAGTTTTCCGAAGATGTTAAAAACCTGGCCGATGCAAAACGGTTGCTGAATATCAACGGATTTTCCAAAGCTTCAAAAACGGCGGTTTCCAAATCGGCAAAACTCTGGGTACTCACGTTTGACCGATCAGAAACTATCAAAGTGGGCGATTCTGCAAACATCGTAGCATCGTCGGATATTTGCGACTACAACGAAAATCCAGCTCACGATAACAACCGGAAAATCGAAATCGAACTGCTTAAACGGGCGGTGAAAGTGACCGAATCGGAAAGTGGATTCCACGATCTCGACGCCGATGGTACGGTGGATCAGTTGAGAATCAAACTTGAAAAAACGGTTACTAAAGGGAGAGCTTCTGAGTTCAAAGCGATGATCAAATGGCCATCGAAAGCGGGACTCAGTGCGATTGCGGATCTAGCAGTTATTTCGGCAATTGCCGGTGATTCTAGTGACGTGATCACCTTTGCCATCGACGAAACGGCGGTGATGACTGGCATGACCTACGTGGATGCGGCGATATTCGGCAAAGTATCCGTAACCCAGCCCGATGATCTTCTCGGCGATGTAACAACTGCGTTCACCGGAAAAGATTACATGGCACCGATTCTGATCAACACGGCGGAGTATCGTGGAATCGAACTCTCCGAAGATCTTCCCGAATTTAAAGATACGCTGAAACTAACCTTCTCGGAATCTATTAAATCATTTGATCCAGGAAATGGCAACAACGGTATTTTCACCGTGAAATTCCGTAAAGATGGACGCGAAGGAACGGTGAATCTGGTGAGTGGCTGTCAATTTAATGGCGAAAAACTGACCGCGCCAGTGTTGGTGAAAAGTGGTTCAAAAGAGATTCCCGCTCCCGGTGATTCGATTTTGATAGCAGGTGAAGGAACGATCAGCGACAGCGCGGGCAATGTTCAGCGCAAACGGACGCCGAACG
>JAIFMU010000072.1 GCA_020048285.1 bacterium
GAGTTCCCGTCACGCCTTAGGGAGTTCCCGTCACGCCTTAGGGAGTTCCCGTCAATCTATAGCGAACTCGCTAAAAGCTGACGGGGAGTCACCACAAGCTGACGGGGAGTCACCACAAGCTGACGGGGAGTCGCACACTCATTACAGAGACCCGATCCATTTTGAAAAGACGTTCCCAATTCCGGGCGGACATAAGGCGGGTGTGCACGTATTCAAAAATATATTGAACAATCGTAGATTCGGACCTATGTGGGCGACGGGAAAACGTAATCGGTTGATGTATTACTCTGATGTGAAATAGATGTTTATATTTGATCCGTGAGCTTGTCGAAGGGAAGCGGTTCGACAAGCTCAGGAACCGAATGCGTACATCTAATTCACACCGCATCTATAATTCACCCCACATCTATATTGAAACCACGTAGCAGCGGTTCTGAATTCGGCGACAGCTTTGAGATGAATTTTTGGCGACCAAGAGTGAATCTCCATGGCCTAGGAAAAGCAATCTCAAAGCTTCTGCTACCCTGTACATGAGGAAAATCACAGGTGTGAAATAGGTGTACTTATTTGCGCCCGGAGCCTGACGAAGGGAAGTGGGTTCGCCTCTAGCGAGTTAAACAGTTATTTCACACCATATACATTTTCACAATATGCGTCTCTTCGCTCATCATTTTCGCACTACTCTTTCACAGCCAATGCAGTGGCATATTGATTCATCCCGCGATCAGCAAGAATTCCGTCGATCATAAGCAGTAGATTGAGTTGATCTAATCCCTCCTGATCATGGATGAAATTTTCATAGAGCCCTGAAAGCGCCGTATGATAGATCACGCCACCGTTATATGAAAGGTGTGCCTGAGGAAAATACTCAAGAATACTCTCCATAATCCGCTCAGAATCAGCCGCCTCAGAAGGGTCAAAACGAATCATTTGTGCCAGATCTGGTCGCCCTATTTTTATCTGAATGATCGGAATTCCGGTCTGAACATTGCGAAGAAAGCGCGATGGAAGTGATTCAAGAACATTTTGCATTTCGCGAAGCATGGCATCACTCCACTGAAGATGGTTGGGACCGATATAATCATCCATGTAAAAAAGTCCCCCCGACACAAGAACCTCTTTGCTCCACTTGATTGCATCATTGACGTTCATCATGTGGTGAAGTGAGTTGTTCCAATGGACAAAATCATAGGATTCAGAAGTAGTTACCAGTTCAAATGCATCGCCATGAAAAAAGCGCACCACTTCCGAAAGCCCTTTCTCTTTGGCAATTTTTTCACCGTGAAGAATGCGTTCGTGAGAAAGTTCAAAGCAATCAAAGGAAGAAACAAGATTCTGTTCTACTAGAGCTATCTCTTTGAAACCACTACCGCATCCCACGGAAATGCCCCGAGAAAATATTCGATCGGGACACAACTCCCGAACTCGTTGATTCAATCCACGAGAAAAACCTTCAACAGCGGTGCCACAAACCCGCTTATTGATATACTGAATTACCACCGGGACTTCCCACCAGTTCATAATCACGGTTCGCTGCATATCCGCTTTGTGTTTTTCAGACCAAAAATCGCCCACGATATCAGTATTTCTTTTTTTCTCCATACCACCCTCAACAGTAATTGTTCTT
This sequence comes from bacterium, assembly GCA_020048285.1. GTDB lineage: Bacteria > Fibrobacterota > Chitinivibrionia > Chitinivibrionales > Chitinivibrionaceae > JAIFMU01. The sequence continues at coordinate 1,628 of JAIFMU010000072.1, forward strand.
TCACACCATAGTATCGGTTTAGGATTCAAAATCATAAGAGTATTTTCTCGCACAAGATTCAGATCATTCCAGAGGAGATTTAAAAGAAAAGCCGGAACTTTTCGCCCCGGCTCTGATGATTATCGAAACAGCAAAAACGTTTTTAATAACAGCAGCGGATGTTTCGCGAACACCTTGCGGAATACGCGCCAATAGCTCAACTTCGAAGGATCTTCACCGGAAAGCGCTTCGGCCACATCGTTGTAAAACTCTTGACGACGATGAATCAGGGCCATCTTGAGCGCATAACTTCGCGCCTGATTTTTCCCGCAGGAACGGTTCCACTCTTTTTGATAGCCCAACAGTTTTTTGTAGTTCGGAACTTTTCCCGTGGCAAAGGCGTTCACGATCGCATCGCCCGCAGCCTGACCAGCAAAGAGAGCGTAGGCGATTCCGCCGCCGTTGAGCGCGTTCACCTGACCCGCCGCATCGCCCACGAGCATCACGCCCTCTTTCACCAGCGGATTTGTCCAGTGAGCCACGGGAACTCCTCCCACGTGAATATCAGTCACTTCGCCGTCGGGCATATTTTCGCGGATCCATTTGGTGAGCAGTCGTTTCGCCATGCCCGGTTTTGACCGCGATCCGAGCACGCCCAGCCCCACATTGGCAAATCCATCACCGCGGGGGAATACCCACAAATAACCACCCGGAGCGATCTCATCGCCGGTGTAGAATTCAATGGTGGTTCCACTGATTTTCGGATCGCGCACTTTCGCAAAGGCACAGGATTCGATATCCTGCGGTGCAAAGCCAAATTTCCATCCGCAGAACTGCTTGATCCTCGACTCCACGCCGTCCGCCGCCACCAAAACAGCCGCTTCGAACACGCGGTCGCCGGAATAACAACGATAAATCCGCGCGGACGGTTCGCCGAGAATCTCCACGCGATCCACGTAGGTTTCGGTGAACAACTTGGCCCCCTTGGCAACCGCCTCTTCGGCGAGTTCCCGATCCATGATCGTGCGATCCACGCAGTAACTTTCGCCCACGTTTTTCACATCGACCCGCGTTCCATTGGGAGAAATAAATGTCACCGTGTCGACCTGCGCCAGAATCCAGTGCTTTTTGATTCCGATCGAAGCGGCCATTCCCTTGAACCCGACCCCTTCACCACAGCGAACCGGCGTTCCCACCACGGGCTTGCGTTCCAGAACCGCCACGTTCAATCCGCCGTCGGCACACTTCTGAGCGGTCAGTGCCCCCGAAGGTCCGGCGCCGACGATTATCACATCAAATTTTTCTATCATATTGAATTCCTTATTTATTCGCGTGAACCAATAAAATACACAGAATCGGTATGGTTTTGCTGAAATAAAAAAGGCAGAATCGCTTCTGCCTCATGACCTTACTTTTTAACTCGTGCTGGAACATCCCGATAGCCGTGAGCTTCCACAGGCCCCTTGATAATTTCGCGGAGTCGTTCGCCCAAGAAAGGAATCTCCTCTTCTGGAATTTCCGCGGTGTCGATCACCGGATGGAAATAGACGTGCACATCTGCCGGATTGATCCCCTTTTTTTCGCCTTCGATAATTCCCCACGTGCCGATCAGCGAAACCGGAAGGATTTTCGTTTTTGCCAAGAGTGCCAACTTGAGACTTCCCTGCTTAAACTCTTTTATCGGTCCGCCGAGACTGCGCGTCCCTTCGGGGAAAATCACCATGGGCTGCCCCTCCTTAATCCGTTCCGATGCCAGTTTCATCACATCAAGAGCTGCGCGTTTGTCATTGCGATCCATAAAGACCACGCCGATCACCTTCATCCATTCCGCGAGAAAGGGAATCTTCGACAGTTCCATTTTTGCCACAAAACCAACTGTCCATGGAACCGTGAGCAAAAGCGCGGGAATATCAAAGTAGCCCTGATGGTTTCCCACTACGCAGTACGAGTGGTCATCGGGAATGTTCTCTTTGCCGTGAACGGTCATTTTACTGCCGCTGAAAAAGATGATAATCCGCACCCACAAGTGAACGAGAAAAATGGTGATCTGATAGCGGATGCCGTTCAATTTCATCTTTTTGAGAAGAAAGAGAAAGGGGATTACAAACTGCGCAATCACGACCAATCCCCAAAAAAAGAGATTGAAAAATATCGTCCGGAAAAAAGCGCCCACTGTCATCATGCCATCCTTTTTGAGTCTCATTGATCCGCCGCTAAAATAATATGTGGATCACCGATATTTACAGCGGATTCCCACAGGAATCGCGGTACTTGTTATACATTTTCTGTTCATTTTCAAGATAACGATTGAACTTGTGGGGAAGATCCATGGAAACGGCCAGCGGTTCCTTCGTGATCGGGTGTTCAAAAGCGATGCTCGTAGCCGCCAAAAAGAGTCCTCGGTGAAGAATCGTGTTCTTGCGATCGCCGTAGAGTGAATCGCCAGCAATCGGAAATCCCGATTCAGCACAATGAATTCGCAGTTGATGCGTCCGTCCTGTGTGAGGAGAAAGTTGTACCAGTGACAAGGTTCCACTGCGAAGTGATTTCACGGAGCTCATTCGTTGAAAACTACTGTGACTAGCCTTTCCATCCACGGGGAAATGAATTTCGCCAGAGTCCGGTGTTTCTCCCATGCAGATCGCCTGATACGTTTTTTTCACAAGGCGCTGTTCAAAAAGATTTCCCAAAGCGATCTGTGCGCTGGAAGTTTTCGCAATGACCAAAATGCCTGACGTGAGCGAATCGAGGCGGTGGACCGGGCGCGGAACGGCAAGAGCATCTGGTTCAGTCGAAAATGAGATGTTTCCCGCTAAGCCGTTCTGCACCGTTTTGAAATAATTGCCACTCACGGGAATCCCTGCCGGTTTGTTGATCACCGCCAGATATGAATCTTCGTAAAGCACCGGAAGTTCCACCACAAATCGTTTCGACGAGGGAAGGGTTCCTTCCATCAATTCCACCACCATGCCGGGAACCATGATCCGGCCAGTCTCTGCCGGTTTTCCATCGATAAAAATATCGCCGCGTTTGATCGCCTTTTTGATCCCCGATCGCGAACTAAGCAGTTCCATCACGGCAATACAGTACTCCTGAAACCGTTCACCGGCAAACTCTTCACCGACGATATGACGTTCGCGCACAACCCGTTCCATTTTATCTCCACTGCTAGAACTACAGCGCAAAAATAGATTCCCCCAGAGCGATTGTTCCTTTTGATAGCGCACTGGCGCAAGATAATTTCGCAGTTCAATGTACAAAGTGAAAACTACAGCCACGATCACAGCCGATTCCGATCCTCTGTCACTTCATAATTGCCATTTTAATCTCCAGATTCTTGAAAGATAACGTTCGAGGCGGACAGGTGAAATAGCTCCGGTGAGCGTGATCGCGTGAGGGACCAGAAAGGCCGCGAAGCGGGTGTGGTACTCCACACGGAGCGGAGCGAACCCTTGGCAGGGCTCGGCGGTGAGGTTCAACCGAACCGACACGCCCAGAAACAACTGAGCCATCTAGGGGCACAGTAACAAGAGTGCAATTGCACAGGAATAGATCGCAAAAAGAGAATAATTCACCACAATGTAAAAATGTACTTTACAATACACTAAATCTATTTCACAATTGCGCGGAATGCGAACGTCAACCTGAGGATTATCCCGTGAACAAACCATTGATAAGTTCCAAAACGTCAAAAGCCGGCCCGATTATTCTCGCACTCTTTTTCTCCATTTTCTTTTTCGCCGGAATCGGAATGCTTTTCCCCATTACGATCCAACCGATTTCGCGCACCATTGCGGCAATCTCGTGGGTCGAAACCCCCTGCGAAATTACCAACGCCGAAGTGACAACCAACTCCGATTCCGATGGCGATACCTACGGCGTGTCGATCACCTACCGCTACACCTTTGAAGAAGTGGAGTTCAGTTCAAACAAGTTCACAGTGATGGAGAATTTCAGTTCCAGCGGCTATCGGTCCAAAGAAAAAATTGTGGAACAGTATCGCGAAGCGGGCGATACAATCTGCTTTGTCAATCCCCAAAACCCCAGCGAAGCTGTGCTCAAGCGGGGATTTCATCCTATTTTGTTCTTTACCCTTTTCCCTTTCCCCTTTATTCTCATTGGCCTGTTCGGCATGATGGGTAAACTGGGGACAAAACAGACTCGCCCCGATGGATCGCCAGTTGGATCTTCGAACAAAGGAAAAGGGTCAGGCTTCTATTTTGAATCGCCGGTGGAAACAGATCTGCAGACCGGTTCAAAAGAGATGCGCCCCGAACAGAAACGGATGTTTTCAGTGCTCGGCCTGACCTTTGTCAATCTCTTCTGGAATGGCATTGTCTCTGTCTTTATCTATTTCATTTTTTTCGAAGGTTCATTTGAACTTTTCCCGGCGCTCTTTATAACGCCCTTTGTACTCATTGGACTCTTAATACTATTCGGATGGATAAGCGCAATTCTCGCCCTATTCAACCCCGTGCCTGTTCTTCGCTTTGACTCCTATCCGATTCGCTTGGGTAAACCGACCACAATTCAGTGGCGATTCGAAGGGCAGAGTTCGCGAATCACCCACCTGAAAATCAAACTCACCGGAAAAGAGAGCGCCACCTACACGCGAGGAACTGACTCTTACACCGATACACAACTGTTCTACCACGAAATCGTTTGCGATACAACATCCCGCGCGGAAATCGCCGCGAACTCAGCAACGATTTCCATTCCCGCCACGCTGGTGCACAGTTTCGAATCGTCGCATAACTCAATTATATGGGAGTTGGAACTCTCCGGTTCGATCGCCAACTGGCCCGATATCAGCGACTCGTTTATTCTCACTGTAACTCCAGCCGTTCGCGAGGTTCCCCATGCATAAGTTTTCCATAACGCCCGATGTAAAAAACGATTTCTACGCTCCCGGAACGACTCTTTCCGGAAAAATCCACTGGGACCTTACCGCTTCTACGGAGTATCTGACCCTGCAACTCTTCTGGTATACATCGGGAAAAGGGACGCGGGACTACGCCGTAGTACAAGAACAGCGAATCGAAAATCCGCTCATTTCTGGCGAAGAACATTTTTCATTCAGAATTCCTGCGCAACCGCTCAGTTTTAGTGGAACACTGATTTCTCTCCAATGGGCGCTGGAACTGAAACCAGCGGATGAACGGGAAGCTGAACAGTTCCATTTCCGCGTTGCCATGAGCAGTGAAGAACTCGTTCTCCCCGCCATTGACGATCCCGACTCATCACTGAAAAAGAGATTGCGGCGATGAGAGCCCACGAAAATCCCTTTCGCGCTGACCGGATCGAACAGTTGCCATTTCAGTTTGAAACCATTGACCAAACCGGCCTGCTGAATCACCTGCGGGTACGGTCCGGTGGGTCGGCGATTGTGGGGCCACAGGGTTCAGGAAAGACAACTCTTCTCGAACTTCTCTATCATCAGATGATTGAAAGTAACATTCCCGCGGCACTGTTCACCTTTGAACACGCCCGTTCCGCCGACCTTCGACGCCTATTCCGCCAAATCGGAGACCTTCCGCCACAAACGACGCTCTTTGTTGACGGCGCCGATGTTCTTTCGCCGATGCGGTGGCGGTTTCTCAAGATTCTCTGCCGCTTGCACCGCTTTGGTTTGGTGATCACTTCGCACCGATCGGGAATGCTCCCCACGCTGGTGGAAAATCAGACCTCACCAACACTGCTTCAATCGCTTCTCGCAGAACTTCTCCCAAATCACCACATTGAAGAACTGACCGATCAGATCGAACCGCTTTTCCATCGCCACGATGGCAACATTCGCCACTGTTTCCGCGAACTCTACGATCAATTCAGCGCAAAACCTACCCTCTAAACGCAAAACGGGAACTTCCGAAGAAGTTCCCTTACTCATCCAATCTCGGATGAAATACAACTCTCATTAATCCTACTATTCTAACTGTTTAATCGTTTGACTCCTCGTAATCCTTGCCGACTGAACCGTAACTATCACTGTAACCCAAAACTGAACCGGTTGCAATTGCAAGAATCGCTAAAACGACAACAACGAACAAATAGCCTCCTCGATACATACTGTTTTACACTCTCTTCGGCTCCAGCATCTGGAACCTTTTCCTAAGATAACGCATCAGTTTTTATTGTCAACACTATTTTTTAATTTTCTTCAATACCTCTCGTTGCAAGCGGATGAATAACAAAACCGGAACCTCTTTCGAAGCTCCGGTTTTGCGGATCGATCTCTGAACAGTTTATTTCGTGGGGATTCCGAGACCTTTTAGACGTTCCGACGAACCATTCAATCTGTACTTACAGCCCCAGAAGACCGAGAAGCTCTTTGTTCCCGCGAAGTGCCAGTCGTGCCACTTTTTTGTAGCGACCGGTCCAGTCGAACAGCTGTTCCAACGCTTCATCGCGCTTGCCCAGAGCCGCCTGAGCTTCTTTGCTTTCCGTGTTTTTACTGATTGTCGCCGCTTTCAACTCTTTCAGAACCATGAGATCTTCACGCAAAATCTCTTCGGAAATGGAAAACTCTTTCAGAGGCGCAATCCATTCAGGGTGTTCCAGAAGCGTAGTGTAGAACTCTTCCGCCTGATTTTGATATGCCGTTTCGGTAATCTTTCGCGCATCTTCAAGTTTTAACGCTGTTTGCACGAGCGTATTGTTTTCGTTGAGAATCCGCAAAAAGCCCAGTCTCTTCGTGTAGCGATCGTGAAAATCAGTTGCGACTTGAGTCGCCTCTTCAGTGGCAGCAACCTTTTCACCCAGTTCCGTGTTCTACTCGCTGATCAGGGTGCGACTCTTTGAAAAGAGCGGTTCTGCCGTTTTCACGACGGTGGTCGGGTAGCCATAATTTGACATCACCGCCAGAACGCGCGGGTCTGAGGAACCGGTGAAAATCAGTTCGGCGCGTCTGAATTGTTCTGCTAGTGAATCTTTGGGTCTTGTTGATTCCGACATGAGGAATCCTCTCTTTGAAAGTTGATGAACTGATACGAGATGTATCACAGCTGAGTTATTCAGCATGTATAACATACGTTATAACAATAAGTAACATCAATGAAAAATGTTTCTGGAAAATGAGAACCTCAGGATATGAATCCCTGCTTCCGCCTCAATCGGGCGTGCTTCCGACTCAATCGGGCGTGCTTCCGACTCAATCGGGCGTGCTTCCGACTCAATCGGGCGTGCTTCTACCTCAATCGGGTGAGCTTCGGGGATTTTGATCGTGCTTCCGAGATTTTGATCGTGCTTCCGCCATTTTGAGTGCGCTTCGGGGATTTTGATCATGCTTCCGAGATTTTGATCCTGCTTCTTGTTCTAGGCGGAGGTGCGCGCATGCATCGTCTCCGGCGGCGGGTGAGTCGGAGAATCTCACGGGAGTGCGCGACCAGCCGGAGAGACTGGTCACGAGAAAATGCCTTCGCAATACCGAAAAATTGATTCAATATTAGATTTCTTCCGATTTATAGGTAAGTATTGTTTCAAGAGTGTTCTCCAAGTAGTTTCCAAAGAGAACATTGCCAGATTGCAGCGCTACATATAACCCTTTTATAGTATTTATATCGGTGCCAGTGTTTACAAATGCACCTGCAATTTTCAAGGGTAACTTCGCATCATCTGCATAATCTCCAATTGTTGCAATGTATGTTCCTGTGTCTGAGTTGGCTATGGAATAAAATTGACAAAGACCGCTACTCATCATCAGTGGAGGTGTTTTTGTAACAACAGAATCCGAAAAAGCATTTAATGTATCTACAAATCCCGATACTAAACTAAATGTACACAACCATTGATCGCTTGGGCCACCATTGGCTTCTCCCATGCTGCCGTACAATTTTGCTCCTGTACTATCGACCCAAAGAGGCTGCATGGGGATTGTGCGGGTAGACCGAAAAACAACCTTCTGCTCTTTACGATCAAATGCATAGTCCGTTCCGGAATGATGATACCCCACAAACCTCCCATTTCTCGTTACAAACAACGGGTTTGCAGCTTCACCGGTAAACGTCTGTTTTTCTCCGGTTTCAAGGTTCAAGAGTTCGACGAACTCCTCATCATCAGCGGTTCTGCTGGCATACAAAATCCATGGATACTGTAGTTTCACACCATACTGACTGCTTGCCCCCATATCATTTTCCTGAAGGGTTCGTATACTCTGCAGTGTTTTCTGGTGAATGTTATAGTGATACAGAGTCTGTTTTCCGTTGGAGTATTTCGGGGCAGAAACCACACCTCCTTCACGCCGGTCCTCTTCCCAACCAATAATGATCAGTGTCGAGTCGTTGAGAAATACCGGTTCCTGCCATGATGTAATATGTAACCGTTCTTTGCATGAAGTAAAGAGGAACACAAATATCACGAGTAAAATCCATTTCATAAAAATCCTTCCAATGCGGTGGTTATCACCGAGAGTGCCAGAGAAGATCACGATCACCGCAATATAGTAATTATCTGAAGCGTCTATGTAAAAACGGCAGCCCGAGAAACTCAGACTGCCGCAATGCGGTTTTGTAGCCGGGAGAACTACTCCACCGGAGGAATCCCCTGAATACCGAGCATGAAATTGCGTCCGAACTCTTTGGAAAATTCGCGGTTTTCCGTGGCCGCTCGCACTTGAACCCGCGCCGCATAAGTGCCACTTCCCACCTGTCGGCCCGATTCGTTTTTGCCGTTCCACACAAAGAACAGGCTCTGGAATGCCGGAACATACACCATCGACCGTGTTTTCATGACAATATTTCCCACCGCGTCGTAGATCATCAGTTCCCCTTCGAGATTCATGCGGGGAAGTGCGGCGGAAGTTCCGGTCATGATCGCCTGAGCCTGAATGATCATCCCGCTCTTTCCACCGATTTCGGACTCATCCAGATCAAAGGCGGGAAGATCCAGTTCCGCCGGAACCGGCGTCACACCAAGTCGATAGGGAGTGACCGCATTGATCACGATATCAAAGGGATTGACGAACAGTTTCAGATCCAATTCACGGCGAATGTTGGCGCTGTTTGTCTGAACATTCCCTACAAGATCCTTTATTGTACCCATAGCTGAATTGATCCAGATCGAATCATACCCGATCGACGAATCAGGGCGCGTGGAACTATCAACTTTATATCGAATTCCAAGCGAATCCTGTGAAAGTTTCGACAGGACAACCGCATAAGGTGACAATCCATTCACAAAGAGATGCGACTGCGCTGATTCACCGGAAACGGTGACCGGTTCAGAGTAGTTCACGGTGAGATAGTCAGTTCCGGAAAGTGAGTCTTCGAGAACTGCGCCACCGGGAAGAATCACCGGAGCGACAGAATCCACTGGTGCCAACTGCGCCAATCCTACAACTTCGATCGAAGATGACGCAGACACCATACCGATTCTATCTGTGGCAGTGGTTGCCGTATTGGGAACCAGCGAACCTTCAGAAAGAGTTACAACCAACTTTTTGTCGATAAAGGCAGCTTTTCCTAGGGAGAATTTCCGTTCTGCCGGAAGTGTCAGCAGTGATGCCACTTGCGATGCAGGACTTGCAAAGATCGCACCACCTGCCAGAAGTTCCACCGCCAGTTCATCGATAAATCCATCGGCATTGCGGTCAAACCACACCGCCGAGAGCGGCTGGATTGACGTCACAACGCGAAGCGATCGTTCAGCATTGAGCGGATTGGTCTGCACATTGTTTGCACTGTCGCGAACCATCAACTTAGCGGCATCAATTTTTATAGAATCGCCGGAAAGCGGTGTCGCAATCGGCGCAGATCGAACCACTACAAAGGTCAGCGTCGAACCGTTTTGGACCACCGGCGAAAGAACCATCGCATAGGGTGCGGTGCCGCGGCGAAGTGCAAAGGGTTCGCCGGTCAGCGTCATCGGAGCCAGCGATTCCGAGAAAGTTACGGTGAGCGAATCTTCACGACTGCTGTCGAAATCACGGTAAAGCGCGCCATCGTGAAGAATGACCGGCGCGAGATGGTCGACGGGAGTCAATGATACATCGGTAAGAACGATTGCCGATCCCAGAGCGCCCTTGGCAATTTTGATGCGATCTTCCGCAGTAATCGCCGTGTTCGGGGTCGGGCGGTTCTCTTTCACGGTAAACGAAAGAGTTGTTCCACTGTAAACTGCTTTTTCTACAGTAAAGTTGCGGAACGCGGGAAGGGTAATTTTTGCGCGAAGGTCATCGGCATTAATCTGCGCTCCTTCGCCGGTGACGACAGAAAACGCAATCGAATCGATCAAGCCATCGCCGCTGTTGTCGTAGTAATGCGCGTCGCGAATCTCCACCGCCGCAATCACGTTCACCCGTTCTTCGCGATTGGTACTGTTCCCTTGAACTGCCCCGACAACGTCACGAATCTGGCGCATCGATGCATTAATACGAATCGAATCGCCTTCGTTGATTGGCTTGCCACTAAAATCAACCTGCCAGATGACACTGTTCTGTTCTGAACGAATTGGGGTCAGATAGAGATCGTATGGCGCCGCTCCTCGGCGAATCGAGAACTGTTTCGCACTTACTTTTTCTACCGCTACCGGTTCAGAGAAAGTCGTATGGAGAGTATCACCTGCGCCGGGATAGTCGTAAAGTGTCACGCCTTCAGGCATGATCACGGGGGCGATTGAATCAACGGGAAGAATTCGGTGCGCCGATTCGACCTTTGCGGTTCCAGCCATGCCGGAACGAAGGGTAATTGAATCAGAATCGGTGATCGCCGTTGAAGGCGCAATGCTGTTTTCAGTTACCGCAAGAATGAGGCGAGTGCCCACCATAGTCGATCGATCAATAGTCAGTTTTCTCGATGCAGGAAGATCGATCAACTTGAGAAGATCGTCCGCCTTGATATCGCTCCCTTCGCCGGTGGCAAAGTCGATGGTCACCGAATCGATCAATCCATCGCCGCTTCGATCATAGAAGGTCGACCCCGTAAGAATAACCGATGACGTCACCACCAGTTCGCGTTCTATGTTGGCGCTGTTTTTCTGAACATTTCCTTTGAGATCTGCCACGAGCCCGGCGATCCCGTTGATCCGAAGAGAATCGCCCGAAACCATGTTCTTTTCTGAAAGTGAAACGACAGCGAACTGAACGTCGGCACCAGTCACGTTGAGTGGTTTCAATTCCGCAGTATAGAATTTAGTTCCGCGGCGGAAATCGAAATAGCGACCGCTGTTCGTCATGGAAGCAACTGGTTCTGAAAACTGAACGGTCAATCGGTCGTCGGCGGTTCCGGTGAGGTCGTTGAGAATTGGATTGTTCAGAATGACCGGGGCCATCGAGTCGATCGGTACGATGCTTGATTTTGCGGTTTTTGTGCCATTAGAAAGCACTGATTCGCGAAGAACAATCGTTTCAGAAGGAAGAATCGCCGTACTCATTCCCCCGCTGTTCTGTTTCACCGAAAGGATCAAACGATTTTTAACCACTGATGATTTATCTATTGAGATTGATCGGGGCAGCGAAATGAGCGGGATCAGGTCTTCAGCAGAAAGCGTACTCCCCTCGCCGGTAGAAAACTCAATCGCCACAGAATCGACCAACCCGTCAGCATTGCCATCGAAAAACACGCCCTTTGAAAGAACAAGTGAACTGGTGACCAGAAGTGGTCGCTCGATATTGGCACTGTTTTTCTGAACGATCCCTTTAGTATCCTTGACCAGTCCGGTAGATCCAGCGATTCGCACCGAATCTCCGGTGGTCATGAAATAGTTCGCCGGAAGTGAAGCTACGTTGTACACCACCGTTTCATTGCTTGTCGATTTCGGGGTAAGCTGAACGGTAAAGCGCGAACTGCCCCGGCGAAAATCGAGATACTGACCTGTGGCCGACGATTCTGTAACCGGTTCGGAATAGCGCACCGTGAGAAGATCGTTTTCGATCCCCGCCTGATCATTGAGAATCACCGAACCGTCGAGAATAACCGGAGCCAAATGATCATTCGCAAGAACGGAACTGACAAAGGTCAATCCGCCTGACGTGAGTATGCCATCGCGAAGAGCTACGGTGTCACCCACGCCAATCTGCGTGTTCGGTATTGCGTTGTTCTCTTTCACGAGAATGTTCAATTTCCCATTGTTCCATGAACTTTTTATCGTTTCAAATCGGCGGTTCGGAGCTAAAATAAGACGATTCGTTAACTCCGTGACCTGTTCCGCAGAGAGTGCACCGGTATAGGAAAATCCGACGCTGAGTGAATCGACGAATCCGTCTGCATTTACATCAAACCAGTCGCTCGACTCAACAGAAAACATAGTTCCCGCTTCGTAGGGGATTCGCATTTCAAGCGTATCCAAAGGCAGTTTTGGATTGCGGAATGTTGCGATAATCGTATCGATTCGATCCACTTGAATCGCGCCGTCATTTTCCGCCTTGTCTCCTTTATAGTCACTTTTGAATCCTGCGGTAAAGAGGTTCCCATTTTTGGAAAGTGAAATCGTTTCCACATCGCCTTTTTTAATCGATCTCATCGAAACAGACACCTCCTTATATCCATAGAGAATATCTAAAGCTTTTTCTTCAAATCGAATCTGGCCATCTGGTTTCGAAGCGGAGAGTTTCGTTCCGGCAACACCATCCAAGGTCCAGTTCAGCGTCCGATCCCACCATTGAATTTTGTACGGATCTTTCAACTGAATCCCATTTGCTGTGGTCATGGTGAAATCGGTGGTGAGCGTTGTATCAATATTGGTGATTGTCTTTTTCCCATCTACCACAACCGTATCATTCACCTTATAATTAATTTTATAACTGAACGGCGTGGTTGTTCCAGTAAGCGGAATCATGTCGCCAAAAGAGATTTTCTTGTTTGTTTTATCCCAATTGCTTACCGTTGATCCATTGACGGAAATTTTCGCGACGCTGGCATCTGTTGTTTTCGTGATTACCGAGATGATATTATCCATGATGAATTTCATAAGGTCATCTTCGGTAGTATTATTATAGGCGTAATTCGCACTGAGATGATTGTTACTAGACAAACTAGTGTTGGCCTTAATTGCATCAGTCATTGTCTGAATCGTAATTGGAACGGTGTTCTCTTTTGAGAAATAGATCGTAAATGTTGTAGGAACGTTCACTCCCTTCATAAAGCGATCGCGTTCATCGGTATTGTTTGAAGGGTCTCTCGCAACACCATCGGAAATGAAGATAACATACTGGCGATTTTTGTTGTTAGAAGAGTTCTTAAATGCAGCCACGGCACCGTCGAAACCGGCGGTAATGTTTGTTCCCACCTCAGCACCAGATTTGTAAGATAGAGGATTTTCATCAACCTTGGGTGTAGCGACGGTTTTAAGATAATACTTCAGCATATCTCTTCCGGACAATGTCTTGGCCTTGTCCGATGTATATGTGCTGTCCATTTTTAACAGAGGAATATACCCCCACGAATCTCCACTGTTGACGGTCTTAAACAGTTTATCGTCGCTCGATTTACAATAGAGTGTTGTGCTGAATATTGAAAGACCGATTTCAGCTTTGGGGTGAAGTTTAGCAATACTGTCGATCAAACGGCTTGTTACCTTGTAGCGGTTGGCCTGAACGTCCATTTGGTAGTCTTTCATCCACATCGATCCAGAATTGTCCAATACAAACATTATCGAAGGATTGGCGTCTACCGCTCCTCCTTTTAATAATTCAGCGGGAATGTCCACGTGAATCTCTTCGGACATGGCCACACTTCCCGAGGGAACAAGAACACTCTTGCCGTGAAGTGTTTCCGGTTGACCAGAATAGGATACTTTTCCCACCTGACCCGCAGTAGCAAGGGCTACCCAAAGAGCGATGGCGAAAGTGGTATTACACAAATTTGGGAACGATGGCATGAATCCTCCAGTTTCTACTGATACAATTAGTCACTAAAGAAAACCTAGTACATCGCCAAATTGGATACCGTTTTTTCCATTCAGAACGGCCTATTACAAACCAATACTGTAATAAGGTTAAAGTGAAGCCGAATTGTGTTTTTTGCAAAGTATCAACTTAAGAGGATTAACACTTAAGTAAAAATTTCATCATTGAGAACACTCGGCAATTTCCATAAGGGCGATCGATTCAATACAATAGCAACAAAATTGCGATTACCTGCCGAAGAGATGCCACAACAAACCGAGATTATCGAGAACAGAATTCTACTTTCGACGATCTTTTTCAAGCAAATTGGAGAAAGAGATGAGTGCAAAAAATGGCGATCGTGTTATGTTCTGGTTTTCCCTTTTGGAATGGGGACACACCATTTTCCGGCAGCGCAAACCGTATTGATTCAAGATGACGAGTAGCGGATTCCGAGCATGATCAACAGAAAAGCAACTATACACACAACGAAAAAGGGCCGTCTCACAAGTGAGACAGCCCATAATTTCAACAGAAGTTGTAAAATTACTTCTTCTTATGACGGTTCGCGCGGCTGCGTTTTTTGCGTTTATGCTTCGCGATTTTAGATTTTCTGTGCTTCTTAACGCTAGACATTAAGAGCTCCTTTCACAATGATTTCATTGAAATCGATTTTAAGTATAGTCGCTGACTAATATAGATAATACGCATTTTCAATGCAATGGAAATAGTTGTATTCCCGATGCGAATTAGATCAGGTTATCCATTATATATACACGGCGTTCCGGGGTATTCTTACCCATATAGAACTCCAGTGTTTTACGGATATCCTGAATTGATTTGAGATTGACTTCGATCAAACGAATATCTTCGCCAATAAATTGCCCAAACTCTTTTGGCGATATCTCTCCAAGACCTTTAAATCGAGTGACTTCGTTATTTGAAATTTCACTCATAGCTTTCTGTTTTTCCGATTCAGAGTAACAGTAACGGGTCTCTTTTTTATTTCTCACGCGGAACAACGGTGTTTCTAAAAGGTGAAGGCGCCCTTCCACTACCAACTCTTCGAAATAGTTCAGGAAAAAGGTCAACAGAAGATTGCGGATATGGAATCCGTCCACGTCAGCATCGGTGGCAATAATAATTTTGCCGTAACGAAGATTTTCTACCGAATCTTCAATCCCAAGCGCAGTCATAATATTGTAGAGTTCTTCGTTTTTGTAGATCGCCGCACGATCTTTGCCATAGGCATTCTGCGGTTTTCCCTTGAGAGAAAAAACCGCTTGATTATAGACATCTCGCGATGAGATAATCGATCCCGATGCGGACATCCCTTCGGTGAGAAAAATGACCGAAAGTTCACCTTTCGGGCCATCGTTGAGATGGTTTTTGCAATCCTTGAGATTGGGTACTTTGATCGAAACTTTGCGGGCCACGTCGCGAGCTTGTTTTTTGACCGTGGCTAACTCTTTGCGAATTTTTTCATTATGGCTGATTTTCGATTCGAGAATAGCCGCGGTATCGCTGTTTTTGTGAAGGAAATCCGCTACGGCGATGCGCACGGCATTGACGATCCAACCGCGAATATCCGAATTTCCCAGCTTATTTTTTGTCTGACTTTCGAAAATCGGATCCTGCAATCGAATCGCGATTGCTCCGACAATACCATCGCGCACATCTTGAGCAGAGAAGTCTTTGCCCGTGTATTCGCGCACACCCTTCAGAATTCCTTCGCGAAATGCCGATTGGTGCGTTCCTCCTGCAGAAGTGTATTGTCCATTTACAAAAGAGAAATGGGTTTCACCATAGCTTTCAGTATGAGTAAAGGCGAATTCGACGCGACTGTCCGCCGATCGATGGTAGCACACATCGTAAATGCGATCACTGCCCACTTCAGCATTGAGAAGATCTTTCAACCCACCGCGCGATTCAAACTTCTGATCGTTGAAAAAGAGTTTCAGATTGCGATTGAGATATGCGTAGTTCCACAAGCGTTGTTCAATAAATTCAGAATTGAACTTGTATTCTCCAAAAATTGTTTCATCGGGAATAAACTCGACAATTGTTCCATTGGGCATTTCTGCATCCGCGCCGGATTCGTCAGAAACAATAATCCCCTTGGAAAAAATTGCGCATCGGAATTGTCCTTCGCGATAGGAGGTGATCTTAAAGTGTGAAGAGAGCGCGTTCACCGCTTTTGTACCGACACCGTTCAACCCTACAGAGAATTGAAATACATCGCTGTTATATTTCGCTCCGGTGTTAATTACCGATACACATTCGATGATCTTTCCAAGGGGAACGCCGCGGCCATAGTCACGGACGACGATTGTTCGCTGATCCGTGCAAGTTACTTCAACACGGTCGCCGTTATTCATGATAAATTCGTCAATCGAATTGTCAATTACTTCTTTAAGAAGGATATAAATACCATCGTCATACTGTGAACCGTTTCCAAGACGACCAATGTACATACCCGATCTGAGTCGAATATGTTCAAGCGAATTGAGCGTTTTAATTTTGCTTTCGTCGTACTGCTGCTGGCCGGTTTCACTCATTGACACCTCACGAGTTTAAGGAGTGTATAATATACTTGAGATAAGCCGGTTATTCAAGATTCACACAGTGTAAAAAGAAGTTAAAAAAAACGGGGAGCAAAACTCCCCGTATCTTCTATAGATCAAAACGATTAGAAATCGTCGTGATCATCTAAATCGAGATTTTCTGGATCAAAATCGAGGTCACCCATGTCAAGCCCAAGGTCAGGGAATGCATCGGGATCAATTTCGACCTCTTCATCAGGAGTCTCATCGACTTTTTTCTTGTTTTTGCGTTCACCTTGAGCAGAGAGTTCTACTTCAATTCCAGGATGATCATCGCCGTCAAAATCATCCGGTTCATCGAATCCACCCAAGATATCTTCGATCTCTTCCTGATCTCCAGCCGCAAGCATCTCCTCGATAAGGTCTTCACGACCAATTTTGCGAAGGTGCAGAACACGCTTAAATTCGTTGCGGTGAAGGTCGCAGTATTTCGGATAGACATACTGACGCGGGAAGATTTTTAGTTCGAACTCATGCGTACACGCCTCGAGCCCACACCCCATTATAACAGTCTGAACTTCCGTATTACTGTGTTTAATTGTCTGATTTTTAAGGTTAACATCTTCTGGTGCAGCCCGCTTGCGAATTCGATACTGATCTTTGCGATGTTCATGACAGTACTTTGCGATGTGAATACCGAAGAAAATCTTACCACATCCCGGATACTGACACTTCTTCTCTCTCAGTTTTTGACGTCTTCTCGTCTTTGGTAACTGCATCTGCACTCCTGTAATGTTATTCCTGTACTAATTGATTCAAATATAACGAGAAAGATAGCTAGATTATTTCGCGAAACTATTATAAAATTGTCAACAGAAAGCATATCAATGCGATACGGGGAACATAATGGTTGACAAAATGACAACCATTGTGTAGATAGCATCTCGCAATTGAACCGACTCTTCTGATTCGTATTTATATTTAAGACCTAAGACATAACGAGGAGATTACTATGATTGAGCGCATTGTGTGTATTGTCATTCTTCTAACGCAACTTATTTTCGCAGAAGGGTCTACGCTTCTCGAAGCAGGTTCAGAAGCTCCTTCTTTTGCGCTTCCCAATCGTGACGGTGTTCGCGAATACCTGCGAACATGGTGCGGGGAACCGTTGGCAAAACCATTTATAAACAAAGTCCCACGGCGAGTAATTCTCAGTTTTTGGAGCACCACCTGCCTTCCCTGTATGAAAGAGATCCCTGAACTGCATCGCTTTGCAGAAACACATGCCTCCGACTCGATGAAAATCTACTTAATCAATGTTGACAACATGACAACAGATGAATTGAATACCTATGTAAACAAAAAAGGTTGGACACTTCCCGTCTTAGCCGATCCGTATCAGAGTGTGGCAAAAAGGTATTTAGTCAATGCAATTCCAACAATTTACATTATCGCTCCCAACGGAAAAATCGAACACGGATTTACCGGAATACCCCCGCAAATGAGCGCTGAAGACTTTCTAGCGGAAAAGATCTTCGGGAAAAAGCTCACCAAAAAATAGGCATTTCAACTGCGCAATAAAAAAGCCCTCGATCGTTTTCGGGGGCTTTCTTTATTGCATTGAACCAGAAAACAGTAGTTCTCCATGCAAGCGAAGAGCACACTGCCCCTGATGTTCCCACAACTCATAACCGAGACTGTTTTCATACCGCACACCCGAGGCGGCAGGCACCTGACGAAGCAACTGTTCAGAGCCGTCAAGCAGGGTTACTCGAATCGATTCAGGAGAGTTGACAAAATGAAAAACGTGTAATTCTCTTCCCACCGAATCGAGAAACACTACCAATGGCTGAGGAATGATATACGGCTGAGAAACAACCTCTTCCTGAACGAATACTTCCTGTCGAGAAGCATTGTGAGCACAGGAAAGGGCTAAAAGAGCATAGGGAACAATAAAGAGCACTTTCACGAAAAACCTCTTTCTATTAGCGGACTGGACATAAAAAAAGTCTGCGCTGATTAAATCAACACAGACTTATTGAAAATCAATTCAAACTGAGCTTACTTTCTCTGAGCGAGATAATCTTCATACGAACCGGCAAAGTTCACAATGCCGTTCGGTGTCAATTCGATAATCCGGTTTGCAAGCGATGACACGAATTCACGGTCATGAGATACAAAGATCAATGTTCCCGGATAGTTCACGAGCGCAAGGTTGAGCGACTCGATCGACTCCATGTCCAAGTGGTTGGTTGGTTCATCCATAAGCATCACGTTATTTTTCTGAAGAGTCAGTTTTGCAAAGAGCATACGCCCCTGTTCACCTCCAGAAAGAACGCGCACCGGTTTGATAATATCTGCCGCACGGAACAACATACGACCGAGTGCTGCACGAAGTGTAGTCTGGTCTAAATCACCCGGATTATACGCCGAAATCCAGTCATACAAAAGTACATCTGAATCGAAATCAGCCGCATGGTCTTGCGCAAAGTACCCAAGTTGAGCGTTTTCATTCCAGATTACTTCGCCCTTTGAAGTTTCCAAGTCGTTGGCAAGGATACGAAGAAGTGTTGTTTTACCAATCCCGTTTGGCCCAATGATCGCCACTCGGTCACCCGCATCGATACGAAGATCGAAATTCTTGAACAGGAAATCGCCATCGTATTTTTTCGCTACGCCTTTAACTTCAACAACAAGTTTGCGTAGCTCTTTTTCTTGTTCAAACTTGATATATGGAGAGATACGGCTCGAAGGTTTTACTTCATCAAGCTGAATTTTGTCCAACTGTTTTTTGCGCGAGGTTGCCTGTTTCGATTTCGAAGCATTCGCAGAGAATCGACTTACGAACTCCTGAAGTTCTGAAATCTGAGCTTTCTTTTTCGCGTTGTCAGCGAGAAGACGTTCGCGAGCAGCTTCGGCCGCGGTCATGTATTCATCGTAATTACCTGGATATAAGCGAAGTTCACCGTAGTCGATGTCGGCCATATGCGTACAGGTTTCGTTCAGGAAGTGACGGTCATGGGAAATAATAATGATCGTCGTGTCCTGCATATTGTTAATCATGTTTTCAAGCCAACGAATCGTGTTAATGTCGAGGTTGTTCGTCGGTTCGTCCAAAAGAAGAATATCCGGATTTGAGAAAAGCGCCTGAGCCAAAAGTACGCGAAGTTTCCACCCCGGAGCAACGGCGCTCATTGGTCCCCAGTGCTGATCCGTTGGGATTTCAAGTCCAGAGAGAAGTTCTTCAGCACGAGATTCTGCCGTGTAACCATCAAGTTCAGCGAACTCCATTTCAAGTTCTGCCGCACGCATACCATCTTCATCAGTCATGTCAGGATTTGCGTAGATCGCATCTTTTTCCTGTTTGATTCTCCAGAGTTCTTCGTGCCCCATGATAACCGTGTCCATCACCGAATACTCTTCGAATGCAAACTGATCTTGGCGAAGTTTACCGATACGTTCGTTTGGATCGTAGGAGATATTCCCCGCTGTTGCTTCGAGATCTTTCCCGAGAATTTTCATGAACGTTGATTTTCCACATCCATTTGCACCGATAAGCCCGTAGCGGTTACCGTTGCCGAATTTCGCAGAAACATTTTCAAACAGCGGCTTTTCACCGAACTGCATAGTCACATTAGATGCTACAAGCATTGGACGATTCCTTTTAATAAAATTTTAGCGGGTGCAATATACAATATGGAGAGAAATTGGGGGATTGGTGCAGGGCATTGGATGATTAGTTTTTATTGAGCGCATAAACGCAAAAAGGGAAGGCACTTGGCCTTCCCTTCCTCAGGAGAACATTGCGTTCTCCTGATACCTCATCATCACACACATTCACAATAGACTGTAAATCACATTTCAGATGAGAGTTGTCAGAGACCACTGTGTTCAGATACTGACCATAACCTGATAACGACAATGCAGAATGAGTATTTTAGTTTTCTATAAACGCAAAAAGGGAAGGCACTTGGCCTTCCCTTCCTCAGGAGAACATTGCGTTCTCCTGATACCTCATCATCACACACATTCACAATA
>JAIFMU010000250.1 GCA_020048285.1 bacterium
GGCAATTGGTGCGATTAAAGATGCAATCAAAAAAACCTATGGTAAAAAAGGTGACGCGATTGTTGAAATGAACTGCGCTGCTGTAGACGCTGCTCTAAATAACATCCAAGAAGTAAGCTACAGCGAAGTAACAAATCCAATTGAAGAACTTAAAGCTGTTCCAGACAATGCACCTACTTTCGTAAAAGAAGTAACTTCACAGCTCCTTCTTCAGGAAGGTGACAAAGTAAAAGTGTCACAGATGCCTGTTGATGGTAAATGGATGTCCGGTACTACTCAGTATGAAAAACGCAATATCGCGGTTCATATTCCTGTGTGGAAATCTGAATCATGTATTCAGTGTAACCGTTGTGCATTCGTGTGTCCTCATGCGTGTATTCGTCCAAAAGTGTACGAAGGTTCGGCGCTCGAAGGTGCTCCATCGACATTCCTTTCTACACCTGCAAAAGGTAAAGAACTTGCGGGTATGACCTATTCGCTTCAGGTTTCAGCTCTTGACTGTACCGGTTGTGGACTTTGTGTCGAAGAGTGTCCTGCGAAAGCAAAAGAAGCGATCAAAATGGTAGCTCTTACCGATGATATGCGTAATGAATCAGAAAAAGAGTGGGAATTCTTCCTCGATCTTCCTGAACTTGCGCTTGAGAAAAACGATGTGTCAACTCTGAAAGGTTCACAGTTCGTTAAACCGCTCTTTGAATTCTCTGGTGCTTGTTCTGGTTGTGGTGAAACACAGTATATCAAACTTGTATCGCAGTTGTTCGGTGACCGTGCGATTATCGCGAACGCGACAGGTTGTTCATCGATCTATAGTGGTAACCTTCCTACAACTCCGTACACCAAGCGTGCTGACGGAAAAGGTCCAGCTTGGAACAACTCACTGTTCGAAGACAATGCTGAACTTGCATTCGGTATGCGTATGACTGTTGACAAATTTGCAGAACGTGCAAAAGACTATGCCGCACAAGTTATTGCAGCTGGTTGTATCGATGCTACTGCAACTGCGGCACTCAAAGAAGCTCTTGAGCTTCCACAGGTTTCACAGGCTGACATCGAACTCGTTCGTGAAAAAGTTCTTGTGGCACGTACTGCGGCTGAAAAATGCAACGACGAACTTTGCAAAGAGTTTGTATCACTTTCTGACTATATCGTGAAAAAATCGGTATGGGCAATTGGTGGTGACGGTTGGGCATACGATATCGGTTACGGTGGTCTTGACCACGTACTTGCATCGGGCAAAAACGTAAATGTTCTTGTTCTTGACACCGAAGTATACTCGAACACTGGTGGACAGTCTTCAAAAGCAACTCCTATGGGAGCTGTTGCGAAATTTGCTGCTGGTGGTAAAGGTATCGCGAAAAAAGATATGGGTATGATCGCAATGTCATACGGATATGTATATGTAGCGAAAGTTGCTCTTTCTAACCCTAATCAGGTTGTAAAAGCGATGATCGAAGCGGAAGCTCACGATGGTCCATCGATTATCCTTGCGTACTCACACTGTGTGGCGCATGGAATCAACATGACCAACGGTATCCGTGAACAGGATAAAGCGGTTAAATCAGGTCACTGGCCTCTGTACCGTTATTCACCTGCTGCTGCTGCTGAAGGTAAAAACCCACTGACTCTTGACTCGAAAGCGCCTTCTATGCCGCTTGAAGAGTTCGCATTGGGTGAAAACCGTTATCGTATTCTTGCTAAGGCTAACCCTGAAGCGTCGAAACGTCTTCTTGCAATGGCTCAGGAAGATGTTAATACGAAATTTGAAAACCTCGAGTTCCTTGCTTCTAAGGGCAATGAACCTAAGGCTGAATAGTTTCTGATTTCCCTTGGGAAACGAAAGGCACCTTCGAAAGAGGGTGCCTTTTTTATCTTGAAGAGTTGGAAGTGATACTTTCCTGGGAAAAATGGATGTTCTTACGCAGGAAGTGCGTTCACATATTCGGCAATTTTATCGGCTACCTCTTTTGAACGATTTACCGCTTCAACAACGGTTTTCGCTCCGGTAACAATGTCACCACCAGCAAATACACCTTCACGAGTCGTTTCACCTTGATTATTTGCAGCGATCAATCCTCCCGTATTGGTTTCGATACCGGTGGTATTGGCGACGATGTTTTTTCGTGGGCCTTGACTGATTGCAATGATCACCGAATCTGCTGACATTAGTTCCGCCGAATTGTCAATCACTTCAATGTCCGTGCCATCTTCGTTTGGTTGAGTTCGTTCGAATATGACCCCACTATCGACAATTTCGATTGGTGAGCGGTAGAATTCGAACTTCACGCCATCGATCTTGGCAAATTCGATTTCGTGAGTTCGTGCGGTGAGTTCTTGTTCTCCCTTGCGATAGGTGACGATTACATCTTTTGCGCCGTGGCGAATTGCCGTGCGCGCCACATCCATGGCTACATTGCCCGCTCCGATTATAACGACCCGTTTCCCCAGTTTGTAGACATCGGGATTTTTCAGGTAGTCAATTGCAAAATGAACATGACCCAGCGATTCACCTTTGATTTTCAGTGTTCGCGGGTTCCATACGCCGGTGCCGATAAAGACAGCCTTGTATCCATCGCGAAACAGATCATCCACTGTGATATACGGGCCAATCAGAGTATTTGGTTTGATCTTAACTCCCAGAGAAACAATAAGTTCAGATAAACGGTCGAGAATCTCTTTGGGAAGTCTGAACGCAGGGATTCCATAGCGAAGAACTCCACCGATACGGTCGTGCGCTTCAAAAATGGTAATATCAAATCCGCGAAGTGCCAAAACGATGGCAATGGTGATTCCCGCAGGGCCGGATCCGATTATCGCCACCTTTTTCGATGGGTCTTTGGGAATAAGCGTTTCCACCTTGCTCAGATTGAGATAGTAATCGGAGATATAGTTTTCTATAGTACTTATTTGAACAGGATTACCCTTTTTCGCCAAAATACAGTGACCTTCGCACTGAAGTTCATGAGGGCAGACCAGTGAACAGATAATTGAGAGAGGGTTGTTGGAGAATAGCATTTTCCCCGCGGATTCGATTTCACCATCAAGCAAGAGTTTAACCATTTCGCTTACTGGTGTGGCCACGGGACATCCTTGTACACAGAGTGGTTTTTTACACTGAAGGCACCGTTTTGCTTCTTCGACGATGTGTCTTGCCATAGGTTTTCCTTATTGAATGTTGCTAGTGTGAAATATATGATTTGTTTGTCCCTAAACGGAAGAAAACAGCGGTGATTCTAACGAAAAAAAGCCTCTGATTTATTAATCACAGGCGTTATCTTTCTCATGAGAAATCGCAGTGTTAAAATTTCTCTTTTTCGCTGAGTAACTCTTCGCACACCGCTTTCACCTTTGAAGCCGCAGTGCCATCGGTGCAGGAGTAGATCCAGTTGCGATCTTTTTCAAGAGCAATTTTCCGTTCCGGCGAAAGATGCACCGCATTGTACACCGCATCGGCAAGTTGATCAGCGTGGCTAATATGAATGAATGAATCTTTAAGCCATTCCGTGGATTTTTCAACCAGAAGTGGTTCACCATCGGAGTGTTTTTGGTTGTCATCATCCATATCAAAAATGATTCCACAACGACCGAGTGCAAGGAATTCATTGATCACGCTGGAACCTTCACTGATCATCGTATCCGCCGCAAAGAGGTAGGGCATAATATCGTGTTCTTTGGGAGAAACGAGCACCACGGCGGGATTCTTCTTGGCAAGAGCTTCGAACACGCGATGCTGTTTATGAGGAGCGTACTTGCCACTCCAACTGTACGGGTGAAGTTTCACCACCACGTTGTAGTCGTTGGTAAGATTCCCGATGGTGGTAACCACTTCGAAAATGGATGTAGGCTTATAGGTCGGAGCATAGAGAACAATCGGTTTCTTTGGATCGAGGTTGTGCCGTTCTTCGATTGTTTTCCGCGAATAGCCACCGGTGAAAAAAGGGTCAAGTTTCGGAAGGCCCACATCACGAACAATCTCTGACTGATCAAGGCCATACTCTTTGAGCTTTTGCATGCGGTACGGCCCTTCGGCACAGACCACGTATTTCGTGTTTGGTTGCTTGAGAAGATTACGGTAGCGAAGGCTTTTGGTACAGGGACCATGATCCACATTGCAGAGAATCGCATCGCCGTAGATTTCCGGGTATTTCAGAGTATCGCCACAGATGACCAGATCAAAGCCGGAAGTTTCATTGGTGATCGTAAAGCCGAGATCACGGAATTTCTGTTCGATTTTCCCCTTTTGGCGAATGAGAAAAATCCCCAAAAAGCGCGTGTGGTTGAAACCGACTTTGATTGAACATTCGTAACGACTATCGGAAGCAAACTGTTCATAGACCGGTTTCATCGCCGGCCAATAGTACTCTTGCACCAGTTCAAAGAGAACGCGAATTTTTTTACTCATTGAAATCCCTGACAGGTTGATTGTTAGCAGTTTCCTAAAAATAGTCCCTGCCAAGAAGATCAGAATATCAGAAACGAGTAAGTAGTTACAAGGCTCCAGCCTTGTAACCCACAACCTGAAGCTCCATCCTCAATTTTCCCAATATCGGTAGGGACACGGCGTGCCGTGTCCGATGAGTCAAATAATTCTTCGATTTTGTCGTCAAATTGGGCACGGCTCGCCGTTCCCCTACACCAATACGCCATTCCATTATGGTTAATCGAATTCAGGTTCGGACAAAAACTCCAAGGGCGGCCGCTACACAATTCGATTGTATTCTTTCCATACGCCGAAGGCGATACCGTAAAAGATGCGTTACGAAGGGCTGACCGCGTTTTTGTTCCGGTGTATTCCGCCGGACAAAAACAATCGCGGCAGACCTTTGTAGAGGGGGCAGGCAAAGACCGGAGATTGTGAGGTACGAACAAACGACGGGCTTGGCCGAGGGGGAGACTTCCCCCCGTAAAAGCAGGCCATCCGGCACAAGTGTCATTAAAAACAACCTCTCCAAATTCTTCGTTCAAAAGAAACCATACCATTTTGGTTATTTTGTATTTTCAATCCGTTAAATAACGCCGTAAAAAACTATAAGGAGATACCATGAGATACAGTGATGCGTTTATCTACACACTTCGCGAAGATCCAGCTGATGCGGAACTGATCAGCCATAAACTGATGACTCGCGCCGGCATGATCATGAAAGTCGCTTCGGGAATCTACAACTACCTTCCGCTGGGACTTCGCGTAATCCGCAAAATCGAAGATATTATCCGCGAAGAGATGACCCGCGAAGGTGTGGCAGAACTTCTCATGCCCGGAACCATTCCCGCCGAACTCTGGAAAGAGTCAGGACGCTGGGACTACTACGGCGATGAACTTCTTAGACTGAAAGACCGCAAACAGAACGAATTCTGCCTTGGACCAACGCACGAAGAGGTTGTGGTCGATGTGGCTCGCCGTTCGGTGAAATCATACAAACAGCTGCCAACTTCGCTCTATCAGTTCCAGAGCAAGTTCCGCGATGAACGCCGTCCTCGCTTTGGACTCATGCGCGGCCGCGAATTTATCATGAAAGATGCCTACTCGTTCCACGCCAGCGAAGAGTGTCTCAACGACATGTACTGGCGGATGCACGCGGCGTACACTCGCGTGTTCAACCGCATGGGACTCACTTTCCGTCCCGTCGAAGCGGATTCCGGTGCGATCGGCGGCGATGTAACGCATGAATTCCATGTGCTTGCGGATTCCGGCGAAGATAAAATTATCTACTGTCCAAGCTGTGACTACGCGGCAAATGTAGAAAAAGCAAAAGCGAAACGATCGACCGAATTTACGGCTATTCCTTCAAATGCGCCGGCTCTTGCGGAAGTTGAAACCGTGGGAATCATGTCGATTGAAGATGTATCGGCGTTCCTTAAGGTTGAATCGACTCAGTGTATTAAGATGGTGGTCATGAAAATCGATGACAACAAGTTTGTGGGCTGTCTGATTCGCGGTGATCTGGAACTGAACGAAGTGAAACTGCGGAATTTCTTTAGATCAAACACCATCGAAACTCCCAGCGATGTGGAACTAAGAGATAACAAATTCGCCTGTGGCTATATGGGCCCGATCAATCTTGAAGGCAAGATCAGTTTGGTTGCGGACTATTCGATCATGGATATAACGAGCGGCGTGATCGGTGCGAATCGTGAAAACTGGCATATCACCGGATGTGTTCCCGCTCGTGACCTTGCCGATATGACCTATGGCGACTTTGCCACAGCCGGTGCCGGCGACAAATGTCCGACCTGTGGAGAAACCATGGCGGACTGCCGCGGTATCGAAGTTGGTCAGGTGTTCAAACTGGGAACCAAGTACAGTGCCGCCATGAGCATGACCTATCTCGATCAAAATGGAAAAACGGCAACTCCAACCATGGGGTGTTACGGAATCGGTGTCACCAGAACCGCAGCATCGGCGATCGAACAGAATCACGATGACAACGGAATCATCTGGCCTCGTGAAATCGCTCCGTTCCAGGTGCATATCATGGCTCTCGATCCGAAAGATGAATCGGTGATCGGGCTGGCAAAAGAGTTCCACGACAAGTTTGAATCGCTGAAACTGGACTGTCTTCTTGATGACCGCGACGAACGGCCCGGCGTGAAGTTCAAGGATGCCGATCTGATCGGCTGTCCACTTCAGGTAATCATCGGCGGCAAATCGCTGAAAAACGGCGAAATCGAAGTGAAACTTCGCCGTGCCGGTGAAAAACGGATGGTGGCCGTTGATGGTGCCTTCGATTCGATTCTCGAGATTCTGAATTCGATTGCATAAACGGATATTCTGTAGGGGCGAACTTCATGTTCGCCCTGATTTTTTAACCTAAAATCCGCAGTTGCATCTTGAATTTCATTCTAACACTATATCATCTTTAGAACTACACCAAATACTCCTTTCACCCAATAGG
>JAIFMU010000106.1 GCA_020048285.1 bacterium
GAGCGACGAAAGTTTCAATCGCGGCGGATCAGGAGGCGTAAATGGGTGCGTTTATGCCCTTTCTGACTGTTTTGTCGCGAGTAATCATCGTGGTGGGAATCAACTTTTCACTCTTTGTGATCGTTCCGCTCAGCGCAGAGATCTTTGCGAACTTTACCACCAAAGAACAGAAAGCGAAATCAGAGCCAAAACTTCTTGCGGAGATGGTGAAACCAAAAAAGGAACCGCCAAAGAAAGCTGAAGCGAGCAAAGTTCGTCAAGTTTCATCGTCATCGGGGAAATCGATGCAGAGTTCCACGTCAAAGTTCAATCTTTCACCTGATCTCGGTGTTGCTGGAGCGGGCGAAGGCGGAGCTGAGTTTGCTTCGGGAGAGATGGGTGCTCAAGTGTTCGAAGAGGGCGATGTGGATCAGCAAGCTGTTCCGGTCTATTTCCCTCAGCCCGCGTTCCCCGAAGAGGCGAAAAAGCTCGGCCTCGGTGGCGAAGTGGCAGTGTTCTTCACGGTGGGAACTAACGGTAAAGTTATTTCGATTGAAAAGGTGCAAGCACCACATGCCAGTTTCGACCGGGCAGTTCGGAAAACTTTTGCGGAGTGGAAATTCAACCCCGCAACAAATCAAGGCGTTCCGGTTAACAGTCGTAAGAGCATCGTAATCGATTTCGCACTTCAGAATTAAGAGTGCACAAAGGGGGATATGATGGATATCAGAAATTACTAAGAAAAAAACTGTCGCAGTTTGATACTGAAAGCGACCACTGCTGCCTGATATTTTACAGGCTTTAGTGTTTCTATTTCGTTATCTCATTGAAAGAGTCTATCGTTATTTCGATAACAAAAGGAATACTATGAAACTATTGCTATCAATTTTTCTTGCTGTTACCTTTGTCTCGGCAGGGTTACTGGAACAGGCAAATGAAAAGTTCAATGCAGGCAAAACTGAAGAAGCTATCGCGCTCTATAAAAAAGCAGCCCTAAACGGAGAAAATCCGGTACTGTCCTATTTTAATATGGCGAACGGCTACTATCAGCTTGATTCTATGCCTCAGGCGATTAACTACTACCGCGCGTGTACTGGCTATGCGCCTGGTTTCTTTCGCGCATGGCTCAACTTGAGCACCGCGTATTTCAAGCTCGAAGATATGGCTGAAACAATCGGGGCGGTTTCGCGAGCACTCATGGTGGAGCCGAACAACTCTAAAGCGTTGTTCATTTTAGCCACGGCGTATCGCAAAGCGAACTCGATTCCCGATGCGATTGTCACATACGAACGATTGATCTCTGTGGCGCCAGAAAATCACGAAGGGTACATGGCTCTTGCGGAGATGTACAGCGATCTTGAAGATTACGACAAGGCGATGTTCTGGCTGGCGAAATATCCCGAAGATGGTGGCAACGAAGGGTATATCACGATTCTTCAGGCTGAACTGGCGGGTAAAAAGGGCGATAAAGATTCGGAGCTTTACTATCTTCGTCAGGCCATTGCGAAAAATCCCGAGAATCGTTGGGTGTACTATCGCCTTGTGGAAGCTATGCTTCGCAATGGAAACAAGTTGGTCGCTCTCGACGAAGCTTCGCGGGGACTTGATCAGTTCCCTGACTTTGGGGATTTGGCTATTCTTGCGGGGAACACGGCGTTTGAACTTCAGGATATGAACAAGGCAGAACGGTTCTACACAATCGGTCGCAACAGCGGCAATGCCAATGCGGTGATCGGTCTGGAGAATGTGCGAATCATGCGTGCCAATTCGGCTATGAACTAAGGTTTCATTTCTCAATAAAAGCGATTATACGTACCCACGTCTAATCGCTTTTTCTTTCTAAACAGTGCAATATCCGAGGGGATTTCATGGAAAAAGAAATTGTTGGAGCCGTGGAAACGGTGACGATTAGCGAACTGAACGGCTATCGAGTTCATGCAAAAATTGACACGGGAGCAAAATCATCATCGTTGCATTGCGATATGATTCGCTTGGAAAATGGCATGGTATTTTTCGAAATTCACGGAAAAGGACACTCGGCACCGCATCACACCTATGAACTGCCCGCGGCCATGATCGAGACCGTGCGCAGTTCTAATGGAATCGCTCAGCAGAGAATATTTGTCAAACTCACCATTGAAATGGGCCGCAGTTCTGTAGAAACGCTCGTTTCGCTCACTGATCGATCAGCGATGAAATACCCTATGCTTATCGGTCGTCGTCTGTTAGCGGGGCGGTTTCTGGTAGATTGTTCTCACACCCATCTTGTTGGAGATCAGCCATGTTGATCTACGTTCTTTCGCGAAATGAAACGCTCTACTCAACGCGCCGCCTTGTCGAGGCCGGTCTTGCCATGGGGTGGGACGTGCAGGTGATTGACTACTTGCAACTCAGCATTGAAATTATGAAAAATGAACTGCGCGTCAACTATCGCGGAAAATCACTCCCCGTTCCCGATGCTGTTATTCCGCGGATTGGCACAAGTCGTACGAACTTCGGAACTGCCATTGTTCGCCATTTCGAAATGATGAACGTTTTTACTACTGCGGGAAGTCTTGCCATTCGTCGATCTCGCGATAAACTGCGGTCACTGCAGATTCTTTCCCGACACGGTGTCGATATGCCGAGAACTGTGTTTGCTTCAAACAATGCCAGCGTAAAAGATGTGATCCGTTTGGTGGGCGGCGTTCCTATGGTGTTGAAAATTCTTGAGGGAACGCAAGGGAAAGGGGTCGTCCTCATTGAAAATGAAAAAGCAGCCAAATCTGTTCTCGATGCATTCAATGGAATCAAGGCTGATTTTCTTGTGCAGGAGTTTATTGCCGAAGCAGGTGGGGCGGATATTCGCGCCTTCGTGGTAAATGGCAAAGTGGTGGGAGCCATGAAACGACAGGGCGATGAATCTGATTTTCGCTCAAATCTTCATCAGGGTGGAACGGCAACAGTGATCAAACTGTCAAAAGAGGAGAAGGCTGTGGCACTGGCGGCGGCGAAAGCAATGGGACTTGCGGTTTGTGGCGTCGATATGATTCTTTCTGCGCGCGGCCCGTTGGTCATGGAAGTGAACTCTTCGCCCGGTCTTGAAGGTATTGAAAATGCTACGGGCAACGATATTGCCGGTAAAATTATGAGTTACATCGAATCGGAATGCGGCAGTCGTGAACAGGCCAAAAAGCGGAAAAAAGACACTATTGGGGCGTAGGTGTGTTTCTCTTGTGGTTTCTGTGAAAAAAATGGTTCCCGTTTGCTAGACGGGAACCGTAATTCATTTTCCTCCGGGTAGAGTGTTTTGGTGAGTTATTTTTAGAATACTAATTCCATGTCCAAATTCTCGTCGTAATAATCGGCAATTTCATCATAAAATGTTTCCATTGAAGCATCTGAATCGGGAAAGATTCCTTCTGATTCACGAATGCCGTACGCTTCATCTTCTGCGATGTAAAAACTCTGCATAATCATGGCTCCCAAGTTTGTTTTTGAATATCCTCTCTCGTATTCCTGACGCATAAAAGATACACCGCCACTGTTATGGAGTTATGGCGATTATATAAGTATTGTGTTAAAGACGGGAAGAGCTTTTTTTTCTCTGTTTTGGGATGAAACGAAGTGTTTGGATTTTTCCGAGGTGGAGGCATTGCACGAGTAAAACGGTACCGGTTTCTCGAGAGTCGATTGTTTTTGAAATTCGGGATTGCGATACACGGTCCCTCGTTTAGGTCGATTTTTGGCGATGAATTCTTTGCAAAAATCCGAATGAACATGTATTGATACTAATCGCCATTCCTGCTCATTAAAACAATTAGAATTGTAATTGTGGCGTATTGTATTGTTTTGTATTGCATTACGAAAATTGCAAACTCATACTTCCATTTTGTGTTTTCTCTTTGTGTCTATCTTACGGTTGTAATAATCAACCGAAGAGGTACAATCGTGCGAAATTCCATTTTAGTGACGCTGCTTCTTGTTTCATCAATCTTTGCTCACGGTGCGCACACCCTGAACACGACCATTTCTTTTCAAAAGAATTCACTCAGCGAACCGCTGACGGCACACAGTGCAGAAATCGAAATGCAACTCACTTGGCAACAAATCACGGAAGTTATTAAACAAGCTTCTGGCAAGTCGATTAATGAGCCCGATTCTATTTCTCTGTATGATTCAATTCTGTTCAAAACGATTTCAGCGCAGACCGTTTTACTCAACGGGACGGATACGGCAAAAGCGGAACAGTTGCCCTTTCCCACCGTGTCAAATGAAGACCTTCACTTGGGAAAAGGATTGTTCTACCGGATTCGCTATATCTCTCAAGCTCCCTTTGATTCTGTTCACTACTCCTGTTCGGTTCTAGGGAAAGATTCGCACTATCAAAATCATGTTGTGGTTATGAGTGCCGATTCCTACCCACTGACCGATACAAACATTCGCGATCCCAAGGAGGTATTCTCTTTTTCCTTGGGTGAAATGGCACCCACCTTTGATTCATCTAAGATTGATACTTCAAAAGAGCTGAGAAGTTCCGGCAAAACTGCTGTTTCCGTTCTGTTAATCGCGCTTGTGCTACTGTTTCGTGCCATCGTCCTGAAGATGTTCCGCAAAAACAAAAACCAATAATTCGTAAGGAGTTTTCGATGAAAACTGTAACCTATTTGATCCCTTTTGCTATCGCCATTGCCGTGTATGCAAATGATTCTACCGAAGTAAGCCGTCTTGACCAGATCGTGGTCACCGGTACAAAAACCGAACACCGTCTTCGCGATGTGCCGGTGGAAACAGTGGTCATTACTAAAGATGATATAGCAAAAAGCGGTGCACAAAATGTGGCACAACTTTTGAAAACAGTTCCGGGAATGAACGGATCGATGCACGATGATGTGTTCGGAACCTACACCTGGAACGCTCGCGTTCGTGGATTTAGCGTCAACGATGGCTATGCGCTGGTTCTTGTTGATGGACAGCGTGTTGTCGGTGCAGGACAGAGTGGCGGCATGGGCGAATACGGAATCGGGTACAATCAGGTTCCGGTGAATCAGATCGAACGAATTGAAGTGGTAAAAGGTTCAGGCTCTGCTCTCTACGGAAGTGATGCGGCGGCGGGAGTGATCAATATTATCACCAAAAAATCGAAAAAAGAGTTTTCCGCCGGTGGATCGGTGCGCTACAGCTGGTACACCGTAAACAATATCGAAACGGTTCAGAAAGATGGGTCAATTAAAATCGATACGGCTGAATTTAAAGCGCCGAATGATTCTCTGTTTCGCAACAGTTCACAGATCAATCTCTACATCGGTCAAAAACCGACTGAGCGTTTTGGCTACCGTCTCGATTACGCATTTGAAA
This sequence comes from bacterium, assembly GCA_020048285.1. GTDB lineage: Bacteria > Fibrobacterota > Chitinivibrionia > Chitinivibrionales > Chitinivibrionaceae > JAIFMU01. The sequence continues at coordinate 5,317 of JAIFMU010000106.1, forward strand.
GCGGTGAGGATGCCAACAAAAAGGTGATTCCTTCAAGTCGCCATGCGCTAAACGCAAAAATCGATGCGGATCTGAACGACAATCTGAAATTCAATCTTACCGGAGGAATCAGCACCTACACCAAAGAAGAGGTAAAAAACACCGCCACAGCCACAAACCGCAAAGAGAAAAGCTACAGCGCATCGCCGACCTTTACCTGGTTAGCTTCGGATAAACAGACCTTCAAGTTTACCGGTTACGGCTATCGCTGGGATTTTGTTCACGGGTTTAAGGGAAGTTCTAATGGACTGAAAATAGGTAATATCGATCAATATCAGGGCGGTGTTCAGCACACATTCCAGATTGCAGAGAACAACACTCTTTCCAGCGGAATTGAGTTCAATCGTCAAGGTGTGGCGTTTGAAATTGACAACTACGACAGCAAAGGTCTTCCGACGACCCACATTCACACCTATCGCGATGTCGATGTGTTCAGCGTCTTTGTTCAGGATGAGTGGTCGATTCTTGATAACAAACTGAGCTTTGTGCCCGGCGCTCGTTTTGACAATCATTCAGAATTTGGTTCTCAGATCAACCCAAAATTGGCGATCATGGGAAAACCGGTAAAAGGTACGACGCTTCGCGGATCAGTGGGGCGTTCATTTAAGTCGCCGACGATTCGCGAACTTTACTACGATGTTCCGTATCTTCACGGAACTTTCTATGTTCAGTCAAACGATCAGCTTAAGGCTGAAACAGGCATGGGCTATTCCGCAGGAGCAGAACAGTATCTCTGGAAAGAGAAAATTTCTCTTGGTGCGACATGGTTCATGAACGATATGGATGACAAAGTAATCAAAAGTATCACCGGTGATTCAATTGGCGGGATTCCTGTTCAAACCTATGTGAACGCTCAAGAAACCCGTGTGCAAGGCGTGGAAACTTCGGCGCGGTTGACCGTTGGTGAATTTGATTTGACAGCCGGTTACACCTTTACGAACTCAGAAAACAAGGATCTTGAGAAAGAGCTTCCGTTCCAGCCAAAACACAGCGGATCAGTGGCTCCATCGTTTACAATCAAAGCGATTGGAATGACTCTTGGTGCAACGGCTCTGTTCACCGGCGAACAGTTTACTGATGAGACCAATGATCCGAAAAAGGTCATCGAAGGATTTACCACGGTTGGGGTTAAACTCAATCAGAAAATCACGGAAAAAGGAGCTGTTTTCTTTGATGTAGACAATCTGAACGATTCCGATAAGGGACAGAAAAGTGCATGGAGAACGGGAAGAACGCTCTCGGCAGGATTCCGATTCGACATCTAACCAAATTTGCCGGCTCGAAAATTCGGGCCGGCACTCTTTTTTAAAGGAATAACTATGCTTGAAGCTTGTGCATTGACAAAAATTTACCAAGGTGCGCCCGCCCTTGATTCCCTGAACCTCACCATTCCGTCCGGCGAAATTTTTGGCTATGTTCCCTTTAACTGTGGGAAATACTCAAACCTGTTGACTTTTTCCTCTTGAATGCTACCTTTGCAGTATTAGGGAGGTGCA
>JAIFMU010000209.1 GCA_020048285.1 bacterium
GGCTCATTGTTGTTTGAATAAATTATGTCGGAATCAGCCTGTGAGGAAGAGGGTTTCAAATTTAATTCTCGGTGTTTTGGACAGGAATGGAATAATCTACAAAACCAGTGTATTCAGTGGTGGAATTTGTACAAACAATCCCTTTCTGTTCGTACAGAGAAGCAACTGTTCGAATTGTCATAATATTTTTTTTGTACAGAAACTTATGAGAATCGGAGTAAAAAGTAGGTTCGTCAACACTCTTTTATCCCATGAGGAGGGCTTTGATTTTTCCCCAATAGTGCAAAAAGAAGTATCAACGTATTACCTGTATTTTTAATGCACACAGCAAACAAAAAAAGCTACAATGAAGATAATCCAGAAACTCGAAAGAACCGCACCATAAAAGAATGCCCATTATCTGACAAGAGTGTGAAACAAATATCTCACGAATCACGAATGCACAACAGACCGACCACGCACTGTTCACTTCATATAGAGTACTTCCGTAACTATCTTGCACCGAGGAGTTTCCCGTGAAAGAAATTACATTTTTTAGTTTCCAAGAGACCAGTTGGAACTGCGCGGAGTGACTGGACCAATCGCGATATCAATTCTCTCACTTTCGGGCCGCGAGCTTTTCTCATACACGGGGAATATCGAAGGGGCGTCATTCTCACTTGCACTTCCTGCTCTGGGAAAAGGCGTACATCTGCTTATGATTATAACTGATCAGATAGTAAAAACTATCAAGTTGAACCAGTAAGATCCTCATTTTGAATCTTGCACATTTGACTGATCTCCCCGAAACATGCCGGTGAATATTCCGGCATGTTTTTGGAATTCACACTCTGAATCTCAGATATTACCGATTCCGTTTCATGGCTGCAAAAAAGGTCGTATCTGAATCGACCATGGGGTTGCCACAGAGTGCGGCTTGATCGAGTGTAAAGTGCCGTGAATTATTCAAAAATGATTCTACTTGCGCTTCATTCTCTTCCACGAGGAAACTGCAGGTCCCATAAATCAGCCACCCACCGGGCCGAACGGCTTCACCGGCGATGCGAATCAGTTTTTGCTGAATGGCAGTCAGTTCACCCAAGCGCGATTCATCGAAAAAAAGTCGTCCATCAGGATTCTTGCGCCACGTGCCGGAACCACTGCAGGGCGCGTCCACAAGCACAATGTCAAAACCGCCCTGATCCGTAATCGAAGAGTGAAAGTCCGGAAGTTTAGTTCCATCCCATGGAACATAGGCGATGCGATCGGTGCACTTTTGCTGTACCGCCCGTTCGTGAATGCGCACCAATTTTCGGTCGTTGATATCGGAAACGCGAATCTTTGCTTCTTTCACACCAGAAGCAATCTGCATTGTCTTGCCACCATTTCCCGCACAGCAGTCCCAAATATGACCGGCTCCCGTGGTGCGAGCAATAACCGCATTACCAATTCTCTGGCTCGCAAAATCTTGAATGTCAATTTTACCTGTCTTGAACGCTTCGGTGGTGACAATATTTTTGTCTCCTCGCAGAGCAAGACTGCTCAGTTCAGTGTGAAGTATGGCAAATCCTTTCGAGCGCAATTCTTCGGTAACTTCTGCTCGATAGGAGTCGCGAGTCAGTCGAATCCAGAGCGGTTGCACTGAACTGTGACGGCGCACGAATCTTCGCATTTCCGCATCGCTCCACCCCGATTTTTCCGCTCGCCGTTGAATATAGGGCGCGATCCAACGAGGGAGACCATCGTAGAAGGAGATTTCTAGGGAGTTGTTCCCTTTTTGAAACTGTTCGCTGATTGATTTCATAACCGAATAGGCTGCGCGTGAATCGGCATGGCGAAAGCGATAGGGAGTTTGAATCTGCTTATCTGCAAGAAGGCGTTGTTCGATCCAGAAAAAGAAATTTTCCGGCACAATCTGGGCGAGTTGTGATTTCACGGAACCTTCGGCAGCGGTTCCGCAGGTTTTCTGTTCGCCGAAAAGAGCAAGCCACCCGTAGCGCAATCCGGCGAGAAACATTCCGCTGATCCACAACCGTTCGAGACGACTGAACACACTGCGATTCATGCGATTGGAAAGCCAGCGGTCGGCAGGTGTCCACTCTTCGAGGGCGATATATTCGCTCCAAATGAGTTGTAACTCTTGCGCCATCGCTGGTTTTACTTTCACCGTAGGAACGGCCGTTCCCTTGGGTGCGCTCATGGTGCTTTTGGGGCCCGAAGATTGTACTGGACGGGTTTTCGTATTGGTGTGCGGCTCAGAGCGAACAGTTTTTTTAGTACGAGGTTTGGCATTTGTTTTTTTCATTGATAATCCTTGTTTGAATCGCTGAGAATATAGTTACTCAACTGAGGTGTCAGTACCTTCACTCAAGTATAGAATCGTTCATTTGTTGAAAATGGATCGTGATTTTGGAGAGATATTAGAATGCTTCGACTGCTTGCTATACATTAGCGTCTCAAATATGACGCCTTCTCTTAAAATGACAACGCGATTAAACGAATCAACGAAAGAACATGGCACTGTGTCATTTAGTCGATTATTTGTTTTGTCACTGTTCATTGCCCCGCGCCGCCATAGTTAACGTTGTGTCGCTTTCTATCGTTTCTGCCCATAGGTTGATTGTTTCCAAACGGTCAGAATTGTTCTGTTTACTTGCATTTGGCATTTATCGATTGTACAATCGGGTAAAAGGCAGGGGACAATGAAAAGACTGGCAATAATCGAACGGGAAGAGGTGATCAAGTTGATCCAGAGAACAACATTTCTCAACAACTTGACCTATCCGGAACTCTGTAAATTTGTCGACTTGAAAACATTTGTGTTCGCCTTTGAACAAGATGAAACCATCATCGATGATGGTGACTACGATATGTCGCTTTTTGTTCTTCTTTCGGGAGAACTGGGCGTGTACAAACGAGGAACCTTGGTCTCTTCGATTGAAGCGGGGGACTGTTTCGGAGAAATTTCCTTTATCACAGGGAAACCGCGCAGTGCCGATGTGGTTGCTCGTCGCCCTGCCATTGCCATTCGTATAAATCCCGGTGCCTATGATCGTTTGCCCCCGGGCATTCGCGAAAAAATCAAAGATAGCATAATTCTCAAACTAGTCAATCGCATCGAACAGGTGACTAGTAATTATGTGGCAGACAATCAAACAGATCAAGCGATCAATCAGTGAAAACAAAACGCACTATATCGCCAAGAACAGAGCTTTTGGGAAAAACCCTTTTCAACGGAATGGAATAACAGTATGACACTTCTTATACCATCACTCTATGCACTCTTAGGTATGGTGCTTCTTGTCATACTGATTCACCTGCTTTCATTGACCGATCCGCGAAATCGGCGCTGGCATATCTATCTTTTGATCAATGCAATCGCCGGAGCGGGGTACCTCTATTTTGCGCCGAAATACTATCTCTTGGAAAGTCCCGACGAGTTCTTGGTACACCTTCGCTATCAGATGTTTTTTACCCCGATTTTTCTTGTAACCTATCTCTTGTTTATTCGCGAATACGGGGGATTGAAAGTTGAGAAGTGGGCAAAAGTCGTATTGGTTTTCATTTGTGCAATTCCCGTCTTCCGATGGTTTGATCCTCTGACTCTTGCCTATTCCGGGATGAAAGGAATGACTACAGTTGTTCTTCCCTGGGGCGAACAGGTCACGCGAGCTCTTCCTATACCGACCACCTTGGGTTTTATCTACTATCTAACAGTCTTGGGGGTGATGGCGACAATTGTTTGGTCTTCCCTGCGAGGAACGTATCGCTCAAAGCCTGAACGGGTAGCAGGTTTGTTGACAGCCCTCGCTTTAACTGTCTCGGGAATTTCCGATGTGGTGGTTGATACCTTCTCGCTATCCTTTCCCTATCTCGCAGAATTCAGTTTCACTTCGATTATGCTTCTTTCGACATTTATGGTGATTAGCGATCTTTTTTCCGCTCGCCGAACACGGGTTGAACTCGATCTCAGCGAACAAAAATACGCGCTCTTGGTGGATAAACTTCCCTTGTGTCTTTGGGTGCGAAACGATCAACAGGACATCGAGTTTTTGTCGCAAAAGGGAAAGGATACTTTCGGGGATAAAAAACTTTCTCATGAACAATTCCTCGAACTTATCCATCCTGATGACCAATCGGTGGTAAAAGATATGAATATCTACAACGATGAACTTCTTCACGATCGGGAATATCGATTGCTGATTCAGGGAACAGAACACACCGTGCGGGATCGCGAAGCTGGTGTGGTTGATTTTGGTTCGGAACAGGCACATATCGGTTTTATCGAAGATATTTCTCAACTGCGCGAGGCGGAAAAGAAGCGGGAAAAGTTAGCAGATCAGTTGCATCAGTCGCAAAAGATGGAAGCCGTGGGGCAACTTGCCGGAGGAATAGCTCACGATTTTAACAACGCCCTCGGGGGAATCGTCGGCGCAGCCGAACTGCTGAAATCGGGAGGTTTTTCTCCTGATGAACAGGCGGAGTTTGTCGATATGATTCTCACTGCAGCGGATCGCGCCGGTGATCTCACGAAAAAGCTACTCACTTTTTCTCGAAAGGGCGCAAAGGTCTCTTCGGCGGTGGACTGTTTCAAGATTGTCAACGATACGGCAGCTCTGCTGAAACACACTATACACAAGAACATTGCAGTCTTGGTTGATAATCGAGCGATTCAGACGTCGGTGATCGGGGATGATTCGCTTCTTCAGAATGCGCTCATGAACATGGGGATTAATGCCTCGCACGCCATGCCCAATGGTGGTGAATTGACCTTTACACTTGAAAATCTCGAACTGGATGCGGAGTACTGCGAAGTTTCTCCATTTGAAATTGTGCCGGGAGAGTATCTCGAACTGTCGATTCGCGACACGGGAACGGGCATGAGTCCTGAAATCCAATCGCGAATATTCGAACCGTTTTTTACCACCAAAGAAGCGGGAAAGGGAACCGGACTCGGCATGGCGGCGGTGTACGGAACGGTTCAGGAACACAATGGCGCGATTACCGTCTACTCGGAACTGGGTTTGGGAACGGTGTTTCGACTCTATCTCCCTGTGACCTCTGAAACGGTTCGTCGAGAAATCGAAACAGCTTCAACAGAGATCGGATCGGGTACCATTTTGGTGATCGACGATGAAGAGTTGATCCGTCTCACCGCCTCGGCGCTTTTGCGATCTCTGGGGTATCGCGTGATTCTGGCGACGAACGGGCTGGAAGGGGTTGAAACCTTCGGCGAAGCCAAAGATGAAGTTGATCTAATCATTCTGGATATGATCATGCCGATCATGGGTGGTCGCGAAGCCTTTGCGAAGTTGAGAGAAATCGATCCGACTATTCCCGTGGTGATTGCATCGGGATTTGCTAAAGAAGAAGATATGAATCTGCTAAAATCTCACGGAATTAATGGTTTCTTAAACAAACCATTCCGCAAAATTGAATTGGCAGAAATCGTGGCGAACAACCTTCGCAAAGGAGAGTTGTAATGGTTCAACATATCGTTGTGATGCTGTTGATTCTTGCGACAATCGTTCCTCTCCTTGGCAAATCGTCATCATTGGGGCGCACGGTTCACGTGGGAATCTATGAAAATGAGCCGAAAATTTTTCTTGATTCTGCAGGGAAACCAGCGGGGATATTCCCTGAAATTCTCGCGGCAGTAGCGCTTCGCGAACAGTGGGATATCATCTATCACAAAGGAACATGGGATCAGTGTCTCGCTATGCTGGAACAGGGATCGATCGATATTATGCCCGACGTTGCCTACTCCACAAAGCGCGATTCGATCTTCGATTTCCCCAGCGAAGAGGTTCTGATCAGTTGGTCCGCGATCTATGCTGCTCGTGGAACAACAGTTCAATCCATGGCAGATCTCAATGGCAAGCGAATTGCCGTGGTAAAAGGTTCAATTCAACAAACATATTTACAAGAACTGTTACAGGGATTCGGATTTGTGCCATCCTTTGTCGAGGTTCCTTCATTTGCTGAAGCGTACAGTGTCGTCGCCGATGGAAAAGCGGATCTTCTTGCCACAAATCACCTCTCCGGCGATTACTTTCACACGCGCTACGGTCTTCGGAAAACAGCGATTGTCTTTAATCCGGCAAATCTTCATTTTGCCGTAGCTCAAGGGAAAAATGGTGATCTGATTGGGGTGATTGAATCAGCTGTTAACTCTATGAAAGGAACTGCTAATTCTGCCTATTACACCGCTCTTGAACGATGGACTTTTGTCGAAACTCCCAATGCCATTCCTCAACAGGTACAATTGCTCTTTGCTATTATTGCCGCACTTCTGGCTCTGTCGGTGCTGTTCATTTTGACACTTCGCTGGCAGATTCGCCGTGCGGTTAATCGACTCAAGATGTCTGAACAACAACTTCAGGGGATTAGTAACAATCTCGTGAATGGATGTGTGTATCAGGTCTCTTCTGGAGGAGATGGTTCTAAACGAAAATTTCTCTATCTCAGTGCCGGCGTTGAGCAGGTGTTTGGTGTGACCGCCGAAGATGTGTACAAAAATGCAATGGTACTCTACGGATCGCTTCACCCTGATGACCTCCCTTTGATTCAAGAGCGGGAAACGGAGTCACTCGAAACGATGAGCCTTTTTCACTGCGAAGTGCGTTTTATTCGTCCCGATGGTGATGAACGGTGGATCTATCTTTCATCGACTCCTCACCGCACTCCCGTGGGAGATATTCTGTGGGATGGACTTGCCTTAGATGTCACCGAACGACACCTCGCCCAAGAGGCGTTGATCGAAAGTGAGCGTTTCAGCCGTTCCCTGTTTAACGAATCACCTATTGGCCTTGCACTCTGCAAAATGGATGGCGCACTGATCGATGTGAATCCCGCTTATTGCAAAATCGTAGGGTACACTTCGCACGAATTGAAATCGCTTACGTATTGGGAACTTACTCCGCCGGAGTATGAATCTCATGAACGAGCCCAGTTGGATAGTTTGAAACGAACCGGCCGATACGGGCCTTATGAAAAAGAGTACCTCCACAAGGATGGTCATCGGGTTCCGGTATCTCTTATCGGATTGGTAATTGAACTGGATGGAGAACGGTGTATCTGGTCTTCTGTAGAGGATTGTACCGAACGAAAATTCGTGGAAAAAGAGCGTGAACAGCTGCGCGAGCAACTCTTCCACAGTCAAAAAATGGATGCGATCGGGAAATTGGTAGGAGGAATCGCTCATGATTTCAACAACACACTTGGTTCTGTTGTCGGAGCTGCGGAGTTGATCACTACCGGTACCGTGGAAGGTCCCGAAGTGATGGAATATGCTCAGATGATTGTCAATGCGTCGAAGAGATCCGGTGAACTAACCCGTAAACTACTTACGTTTACTCGTCAGATACCTCATCGCCGTGTGCCGATGGAACTTGGTTCAATCGTCAACGATACCGCTATGCTTCTCGAACGAACTGCGGGAAAAAGTGTCGTTGTTGGTACGGCGATTTCGGCCGATTCCGTCATTATTTGCGGTGATGAAGCGATGGTTCAACACGCGATTCTCAATATTGGGATCAACGGAATTCACGCCATGTCCGATGGGGAAAAACTCGACATCTCTCTTGCCAAAATATCGCTCGATCAGGAATTCTGCAATGATTCATCATTCGCTATCGAACCGGGCTCTTACGCAAAAGTGACAATTTGCGATACCGGCTGTGGCATGAGTTCTGGCACTCTCGACAGGATGTATGATCCATTTTTTACGACAAAACCTTTTGGAAAAGGGAACGGGCTCGGTCTCTCGGCGGTCTACGGAACAGTACTAGAACACGGAGGCGCAATTTCGGTTCAGTCTGAACTTGGTATGGGAACCCAGTTTGATCTCTATTTCCCAATTGTCCATCATAAAAGTGAACCAAAGGTAGAGTCCAAGGTTGTTCAGGGAAGTGGTACAGTTTTGCTGGTTGATGATGATCCGAATATTGTTAAATCCGTGGGCGGTCTGATCGAATCGTTGGGGTATACCTGTGTTTGCTTTCAGCGTGGCGCCGAAGTAGTGGCACATTTGTCCAAAGGCGGCGCTGTCGATTTGGTACTTCTCGATATGATTATGCCAGAATTGAGTGGGCGAGAAACGCTCGAGGAGATTCGGAAGTTCGATCAAACGACACCGGTGGTGATTTGCACCGGGTACTCAGGCGAAGGAGTCGATGAGACTTTTGCCGGTCTTGGTGTGGTGGGTTTTTTAAGCAAACCATTTTCTCGCGTTGAATTAGCTGAGTTGGTAGCTCTGTATAAGAAAAACTAATCATAGACTTCTTCGCAACTGGCCACACTTCTTGAACCTCGTAAATAACCTTTTCTCTATTCGTTTAACCGCGATGTTTTATAGATTCGGTGTGAATTAAATGTCCTGTCAACTCCGGTCGGTGAGCTTGTCGAACCGCTTACCTTCGACAGGCTCAGGGATCAGAAAAGTGCCTCTATTTCACACCGGAGCAATAATGAAATTGAAATCAGACCATTGAGGTTGTAGTAATGACGGAGAAATGGATTCAATACACTATTGTGGCGGTTTGAAATATGATTGTTTGAAACGGGGTATAAAGTGTCACTTGTGAGACTTGAACTTTAAATAATAAAAAAGGGATCGATTCTAATAGAATCGATCCCTTTGAATTTGGTGTCTGGTTCAACAGTCGAGATTAACGACCGTATCCGCCACGACCGCCACCACCGTTGCCGCCACCGAATGAACGTGGCTCACGTGGCTGCGCTTCGTTAAGACGAAGTGGGCGACCATCGAGTTCATAGTTGTTGAGTGCGTCCATTGCACGTACTGCTTCTTCGTTGTTGTCCATTTCAACAAATCCGAATCCTTTAGAACGGTTTGTTTCACGGTCCATGATAACACGAGCTGAGCTAACTGCTCCGTGCTGAGCGAAAAGCTGTTCAAGCATGCTTGAAGTTGCGCCGTACGAGAGGTTTCCTACGTAGATATTCATCGGTATCTCCAAAATTGCCGCAAAAAAGATATAAACGGATCAAACCCAAGCGACATACTGGAATCCTGATACCGGAGTTGCCAACGTGACAACTGAAACATTCGTTTCGTAGTCAATATACACCTTCGGTTAGAACAAAAGGTGGTTATTGTAAAAAAGAGTAATAAATAATTTTGTGACACTGAATGAAATAAGTTCATAGTGTTGATTTATCTCGCAATAAGTCTAAGAGATTCCTCGAGTGTTACTCGACGTGTGCGGTGGAGTTTTTGATGAACATTTTGTATTCGTGTATGTAAAATGGTATTGTTCTATGTATTTTGAGTACTACAATTGAACAAAGGTTCTCATGTGAAAACAACGAATTCTAAAGAGCGATTGAGTTATATACGAAAAAGCCTAATGCAATATCGGTTTATTTCGATCACCACAGTGGTGGCAGTTATTGTGACAACATTTATGGCTGTATATAGTTACATCTCTCGCTCTATGCCGGATTTTTATTCCAATATTGTGTACGCTGTTTTGGCAGCCGCCATTCATGTGGATCTCAAAAAGAATTCAAATGAAAAGCGTTCCTCAATTTTACTGCTGATCTATTTCCTCATCGTGGAAATTGTCCTTGTCTTTCGCTTAAATCCTGAAAGTCTCGGTCATGTTATTTTGATCATATTCCCCCTTTTGGCGTATATCCTTACTGGACGTAATCGCGGACTTATACTCTCTTCACTCTACTCTATAGGAATCTTGTTCTTGTTGGGAGTCGTCCGAGGTGGTCTTCCTGTTTGGTCTATCGTGCTCTTTTTGATCGCATCGATTATTGTTTCTGTGATCTGCTCGGTATATGAAAGTACTGGTGAAATGGTTATTTCGGAACTTGAAAAAACAGTGACAGAACTGGAAGAGCAAAAACAGAAAATCGCCGAGATTGCCATTCACGATGAACTGACCGGTTTGTACAACCGACGCTGGTTCAATGAACAATTTCCCAAAGAGATCCAGCGATGTCGTCGGCAGAACATTCCCATGGGATTTTTTATTCTCGATGTAGATTATTTCAAACAGTATAACGATAATAATGGCCACCTTGCGGGCGATCACGCACTTCAAAAAGTAAGTGCGATTCTTCAACTTGAACTGCGTCGCGGTGGCGACATGGTGTTTCGCCTTGGTGGTGAAGAGTTTGGGGGGATTATTGCCGGTGATAGCCGTGAACAGCTGATTCGAACGTGCCAACGACTCTGTTTAGCCATCGAAGAGGCTAAGATTCCCCGAAAATATAGCGAAGTGTCGCAGTTTTTGACCGCTTCAATCGGCTTGACGATTCTCGAATCCTCTGAAGACAATCGCACAGAAGATGACCTTTACCTTGCGGCGGATGAAGAACTCTATCGCGCCAAAGATTCAGGGAGAAACCGAGTGTCCGTCGATTGAACTGGTTAGGGTTAATTTCATGAGTTCATTTATGTTTGCATCAATTGACGGTCTGTGGCAGTGACGTTTTTTTCTGTTCAAACGTAGTGCAATACGTGAATTACTCTGTTCAAAGCGAGGTCTCTATGTGGCGAATTGTCATCACTCTCTTTTTTTTACTCAGCTCCTGTTCATCGCCATTTCAGTATGGCATTTCTGATGATTCTACTGATCAGAATACAGCACTTATTGTTGAACATCCTCAATCGCAGGCTGTTGCTCCGGGAATGACCGTGCAGTTTCGCTGCCGAGAAAGTGCGCTTGCTTCCGGTGCTGTTTCGTACCAGTGGCAACGGAAACGGCCTGCAGACTATGTGTGGAGTTCCACCGGAAATGATAATTCAGAACACTTTTTCATTGCCGTTCAATCTGATAGTGGATCGATTTTTCGTTGCATTGTCACAGCCGGATTTGAGCGAGACACTTCGCGCACAGCAACACTTATTGTTTCCAGTTCGCCGCTATTACCTGCTTTTGCGCGAGATCTTCCCGCTGATACCGCTGTGGGAGACGGCGATAGAGTAACCCTGTCGGTTGCTGTTTTGGGTTCTGACCTGACCTATCAATGGGAACGGTATGACTCCTATTGGAAAACCGTGAGCGAACAGGGATCGACCTATACCTTCACTGCCGATCGATCCCTTGATGGGAAAGAGTATCGCTGCGTCGTCTCGGGAACTGCCGGTTCTATCACGTCGCGAGTGCTCACGTTGTCGGTGAAAAATAGAGCGCTGGCGACGAAAAAGATCACTCTCTTCAACGCCTACAGCAAGGGTTCGTCTGCGGCGAATCTCTCTTCGGGATTGACCATTGCCGGGAGCGTCGATCCGATCACCGGTGAACTGACTTATTCGGCGGGGATGCAGTCGTTGATCGATGTGAAAACGGTCAACTCTGTAGGGCGCGGAACTAATCTTCAGCATAAACTCGTCGCACTTAACGGTACGCGATTTATGCCGATCACCAGCAGTGAATTTGAATCTCCCAATACCTCACAGCTCCAACGACTGGCGGACGGAGCTGGTTCGCCGGAACTCACTGCCACCTATGGTGTCGCAAAGTTAGCAGGTGGCGGCTACGCAATTCTGAAAACTCAGTATGACAATCCCGTTGAAACGGGCAATGTTGGTTCTGTTACCATAGAATATGCCCTGTGGGAATAGCTGCTCCCACAATGGCGAGACGGTTTGAGGAAATGGTACAAAAAAGATTGTTCTTGCGTCACACAACTCTCTGAATAAAAAGCATTTTATTGCGGTATAACAACTGTTCATTTTCAAGGGGTTTTTATGTACAAAAAAGTTGCCATAACGCTGGCCGCGTTGGTACTTGTGGGATTTGTCGGCACTGTCGCCGCAGTTAAGTTACTCGTGACCGAACAAAAAATTCTTGCGGTAGTGGTTCCGCAGGTTGAAAAAGTGTTGGGGCGAAAAGTTGCCATTGCCAATGCTAAGTCGATGGTATTTCCCTATCTCGGTGTGGAACTGACCGGCTTAAACGTCTCAAACACAACCCGTGAAGAGTTTAGAACTGACGAATCATTTCTCGCCTTTGAAACATTTCTGATCAAGGTTGAATTCCTGCCACTCTTGAAAAAACAGGTGGTGATCGATCAGATTGTTATTCGCAAGGCCGATCTGTTGGTCGAATCAGGGCGCGAAGGATCGTTTAACTTTGACGATTTGACCTTCATGACCGCCGCAAAAGACACAACACAACCGAAAAAGCCGATGGAAACATTCCCCGTGAAAATCAAAAAGATTCTCATCGAAGATTCTCGCGTGCGGTACTATGACAACAAAACGGGACTCTCGCTGGTGATGAACGCTATCAATGATCGCACTGATTTTGACATGGACAAGTCGATGAAAAAGCTCACCACCACCGGTGAACTCTCTATTGCGGGCATGGAGATTGTAACCGACAAAAAATCCCAGCCACTCACGGATTTGAAACTGACGTTTAACCACGACATCGCGGCTGATCTCGGCGCTGAAACGGTGACGATCAAGGCGATCACGGCGAAATTCCAGAAAATCGGCATCGCTCTGTCCGGTGACATTGCGGCGATCAACAGCGATCCGAAACTAAACCTCAAACTCACCTCGGAACCGATCGGCGTGCAGGATATTATCAACGAAATTCCCTCGTCCATGTCGCCGGAAATCGCCAAGATCAAGGCCGCTGGAACGCTCAACCTGGGCATGACAATCGGCGGAACTGCCAAAAAACCGGCGATCAACGGAAATCTGAAACTCGATGGCGGCAAGATTCACTACACCGATCTTCCCCAGAGCATTAACGACATTGCTATGGCAATGCAGTTCACGGAAAACAGTTTGAATATCGAAAAGCTCGCCATGAAACTGGGCGCCAATCCGATTGACATTGTGTTGAAAGTAAACGACTTTGCCAATCCGTTTATCGATGGAAAGGTGGATGCAAAACTCAACCTGGACGATATGCGCCAAATGATGAAACTTCCCGATGGATTCACAGTGGGTGGTCGCATCGATGCGTCGATTGCGGCAAAAGGGAACGTCGATCCGGCTCGTCCCGAAGCATTGGATATGAAAGGAACCGTGGCTGTCACGGGGCTCAAAGCAAAAACAATCGACCTGAAAGAGCCGATCAACGTGGATGGTTCCATGAAATTCTCTCCTGTTGAAATTGCGCAGGATGTGATGATCAAAATTGCCGATTCTGATTTTGGATTTAAGGGATCGCTGAAAAACTATCTCGCCTTTGTGTTCCCGAAACGGTACACCGAAAAGGCGTCGCTCACCATGGCCTACAATTCGAAACTGATGAATCTCAACAGTTTTATCGTAAAAAAAACGCCCGCAGCTCCCGCGCAGCCCACGGCAAAAAAAGCTCCCGCGCAAGTGCTGACTCAGCCGCTTCCGGCGATTACCGTGAACGTTTCCGGAACCTGTGGCACGTTCAAGTACGATCAGATCACGCTCACCAACGTGAAAAGCAGCATTGCGCTCAACGGTCAGACCTTTGCGGTGAACGGCACGGCGGGACTCTACGGCGGAACGACCAAAGGGGGATTCACCTTGAATGCGGATAATTTGCGCGACATAAAAACCGATATCATCTTTGACGTGAATGCCATTCAAGCAAACAATTTGATATCCACGTTTAACGATCAGCTTAAAGAGAACCGCGCGCTCACCAAAGAACTGAAAAAACTGGACGCCATGATCAGCGGATCGGCAACATTCCAATCGAAATTCAGCTCCCACGGGCGCACCGATGAAGATCTCACCAAAAATCTCACCGGAACAATCTACGCGAATCTCGCCGACGGGACAATCAAGGCGGGATCGATCACCAACGCCATCGGCGGGCCACTGAAAAAGTTTATCAGCTTTAATGATATTCAGTTCCAGAAAGTGCGATTCAATGCAAAAATCGCCGACGAAAAACTCTATATCGATACGATGGATTTGAAATCGCCGCGGGTGGGAGATTGGTACGTTTCCGGCCCGATCGGGTTTGATGCGTCGCTGGGACTCACGGTGGAAACGCGACTCACCAAAGAGGTTTCTGCTCCGGCGGTGGCCATGCAGACCAAGGGAAAAGGCGCGGCATCTTCTGTGGCGAATAAATACCTCGCGGGAACACCGGTGGCGGGAATCGCTCAGAACCAGATCAACCGCGGGGGGATTCCTGTCGATGCGGATGGACGGATCACGCTGATTCTCGGCATGGCGGGAACTGCGGCGGCGCCGAAGGTCGAGTTCAAGGGATTCAAAGAGGGTGTGGCGGGAACGGCTGCCGATCAGGGATCGCTCAAGGGAGATCTCAAGGCAGAACTGAACAAGCAGATCGACGGGGCGAAAGCGAAAGCGGATTCGCTGGCGAACGCGGCAAAAGCGCAGGCTCAGGCGAAAGCGGACGAAGCGAAGAAAAAGGTCGAAGCTGAAGCAAAAGCGGCGCAGGAAAAACTGCAGGCCGAGGCGGATGCGGCGAAAAAGAAAGCCGACGAAGCGGCAAAAAGCGCGGCGGACAAAGCGAAAAATGCTGTGAAAAATTTCAAGTTCTAAGAGATCGACCTGTGGCTTGAACGGGGCTGTATCAGAAATGGTACGGCCCTTTTTTATCGTCTTTTTTCTGTTGAGGCGCTCCCGTTGTGGTCGCCAGGGATGGATCGCGAACCTCGCCCCATACTGGCAACCACGTCTCTAGTTGGCTGCCCGATCCCGTGCGTCTTTGGCACACCTCCGTGCTTCGTGGCCCGTTTTTTCCGGGGGCAACCCGCCGGAATAGGCGTTGTACTCAATGGCGTCGCCCGTGCCCGGCCGGTTTCCCCCCGCTTCAGCCCGCCATCACTCGCTGGGGCTCGTGAATAGGCGGTCTTTGCTTCCCCTTCCGTGCGGGGGACACCCCCGCAACGCCCCCGAAAAACGGGTGTTGATCGACCACCGTGCCCAATTCCGGGGCACCATTTCACGGGGATGAATCCCGGACACCCACAAGGGGCGTCCCTACGGAACGAATTGTACGGACGATTTGCGATCGCCCAATCCCGGGCGGACACGGTGGTCCGCCCCTACGGAACGAATTGTACGGGCGATTTGCGATCGCCCAATCCGGGGAATGAAAAACCGCCACGGCACTCTGCGTCTCCGGAACTGCCTGTCCGGTCCCGGTTGCGGCACTCTGCGCCTCCGGAACTGCCTGTCCGGTTCCGGTTACGACACTCTGCGCCTCCGGAACTGCCTGTCCGGTTCCGGTTACGACACTCTGCGCCTCCGGAAATGCCTGTCCGGTTCCCGCCACGACACTCTGCGCCTCCGGAAATGCCTGTCCGGTTCCGGTTGCGACACTCTGCGCCTCCGGAACTGCCTATCCGGTTCCGGTCGCGATACTCTGCGCCTCCGGAACCGCCTATCCGGTTCCAGTCACGGCACTCTGCGCCTCCGGAACTGCCTGTCCGGTTCCGGTCACGATACTCTACGGTTACGGAACTGCCTGTCCGGTTCCAGTCACGTCACTTTTTAAGAGAACAAGGGCATTTTTCGGGATAGATGAGGCATATATCGTAAAAACGGAACACTTTGTGATGGAAAATGTGGTTCGGTCATTGTATCTTTTGGCGAAAAACAAACATCTAAGGAGTTTTGAATGAAAAAGATGATGGCAATTGTGGCAATCTTGGCGGCGTTGGTGTTCGGGCAGAACATGGACAGCCGCGAAGGGGATTCGCTGGCGTTGGTGGCGATTAAGAAAGCGAATCCGGGGAGTAAGATTGGTACAATTACCGGGGCGGAAGCGTGGGTTGAAGGGAGTCCGATTAGTAATTGGAGAGGGGTGAAGGTTGTTTCGGGGCGGGTTGATTCACTTTATCTCAACTATAGCAATCTGACGACTCTACCTGAGGAGATCGGAAACCTCACCAATCTGAAAGTGCTCTCTCTCTACGACAATAAGCTGCCCGCGCTCTCTGCGGAGGTTTGGAATCTCACCAATTTGACCAGCCTCTATCTCGCCCGCAATCAATTGGTGAGTATCCCTTTAGAAATTGGAAACCTCATTAATCTTACCTCGCTCACTTTGTTTGGTAATAAACTGGAAAGCCTCCCCGCAGAAATTGGAAACCTCAAGAATTTAACCAGCATTATTGTTGCTGGGAATCTCCTGACAAGCCTTCCCGTAGAGATCGGAAACCTAAACAATCTGACCGAACTCTATCTCTCCGATAATACATTGACGAGTATACCTTCTGAAATTGGGAATCTCACTAATCTAACATTACTCGATCTGTACAAGAACAAATTGACAAGCCTTCCCGCAGAGATCGGGCACATGACAAACCTCCAGGAACTAAGGCTTGCTGAAAACGAACTGATGATACTTCCAAATGAAATAACGAGTTTCAATGCTCCGTTTTACTGCAGTGTTGATTGGAACTATCTTGCCGAATCACAACTGACACCGGATGTAATTTTGTGGTTAAACAAAAACTGCAAAGGCTGGCAAAACACTCAAAAAGATCCTTCCCCAATCCTCCCGACCACTATCGCCAAAACCGTCCCACTCACGGCGACCATTTCCGGCAGAACGCTCACCCTTTCCCAGCCGGTGGGGGCGGGAAGTTCGGTGAATCTCTACGATCTGACCGGGCGGGTGGTTCATCGTTCGGCGGTTATTGGATCATCGGCGGCGATTCCATCGCTGGCGCGGGGGATCTATGTGGCGGAGATTCTCGCGGGCGGGAAGTCGGTGGTTCAGAAAGTTTCGGTGGAATAAACAAGGGCGTTTGCAAAACGCCCGTACAGAAGGTTTCGGGTGGATCGAGAGGTTCACCCGTTTTTTGTTAGGGAATTCCCGAATCGTAGAGACGCCATGCTGGCGTCTTTTTTGTTGGCAGGGCGGAAGACGCGAATATCGGAGACGCGAACATCGCGTCTCTACATTGCGGTAAATCAAAGACGCGAACATCGCGTCTCTACAATGATACCGGAGACGCGAACATCGCGTCTCTACAATGAAACCGGAGACTCAAACATCGCATCTGCCGCGAGAGGTGTCTCGCAAAACGCGATTCGTGAGAGACCGTGTCGGTAAACTATCTTTAGGCGCAGAAAGTGAGGGACTATGATCTACGATGTGGTGATAATCGGGGCGGGGGCAAGCGGGCTCATGGCGGCGAGTCGGATGCGCAACAAATCAGTGGCGGTGGTGGATGGCTTTGACCGGATCGGCACAAAAATTATCGTTTCCGGCGGGGGGAAATGCAACGTCACCAACGAGATTGTCACACCGAAACAGTACGACGGCGACAGTGGATTCTTCCGCGCTGTGTACGAACGGTTCACCAACCGCAATCTTCTGGCGTGGATGGAGGAGCGGGGAGTGGTTCCCACAAAGCAGACCCGCGTGGTGAAAAATCAATATTTCTGCAAGAGTTCTCAGGAGATGATCGATCTGTTCCGCAAGGCGACCCGTCACGCCACCTTTTTCATGAACGAAAAGGTGATTTCCGTGCAAAAGGGCGACCTGTTCACGATGCAGACCGCAAAACAGAAATTGCAGGCGCGCAAGGTGATTGTCGCTGCCGGAGGAATTTCCTACGATCAGATCGGTGCCACGGATATCGGGTTTCAGATCGCCAAGCAGTTCGGCCACGAGATTGTTCGCCCCGATCCGGCGCTGGTGGGATTTACCGTTTTGCCTGAACAGCGGTGGTTCACAGAACTGTCGGGACTCTCCACGGAGGTGATTCTTTCGGTGGATGATCGCACAATTCGCGGCAATATTCTCTGCGCTCACAAGGGAATCACCGGCCCGGCGATCATGGTCAGTTCACTCTGGTGGCGAAAGGGAAAGATCAGTCTCGATTTTGTGCCGGACATTTCGCTGGAAAAACTGCTTAAGGGTCAGGGGAATAAATCGCTTTCCACAATCCTGCCGCTGCCAAAACGGTTCGCCAAGGGGATTTTGGACGCGCTCAAGTTGGAAGACAAACCGCTGGATCGGTACAGTTCGGAAGAGAAACAGCGGGTGGCTCAGATCAAGGCGTATCAGTTTGCTCCGGCGGGGACCTTTGGGTTCAAGCGCGCTGAAGTGACTCGCGGCGGCGTGGCCACGGACAAAATTGATCCCTCCACCATGGAAAGCCAGCTCTGCCGGGGACTCTATTTCACCGGCGAAGTGCTCAATATTACCGGTGAACTGGGGGGGTATAATCTTCAGTGGGCGTTCAGTTCGGGGTGGGTGTGTGGCGAAATGATCACAAAATTGCCCTGATTGCGTATAATTCCATTGATCTCTTCAGTGATGATTCGGGGATAATTGTATTTTCTGCTGATCTCGGGGAGTTTTCTCCGATTGACCGTTCGCAATGAAAAGGGTTTACAGACATGGATTTCAAGCGCATCGTTCAGAAAACAGCTAAAGTTTTCGTGGCATTTCTCCTCATGTTTTTGCTCGTCGGGACAATTGTCGCAATCGTTCAGGGGATCTACGAAAGCAAGACGTCCTTTTTTCAATCGAAATTTTTTGCCGATCAGACCGCGGGGTTCACGTGGGAAATTATCGATAAGCCGTCGCCTATGGTGGTCTATCCCGACACGCTTGGGCCGTTTAATATGCGCCGCGGCTATTCGCTGATTCCGGGATTGGTGGAAAAACTGACAACTCAGGGATACGCTGTGGTTCGTCAGCCGCTCTGGAACGATTCGCTCATGCAGTACGCCAACGAGGGCTATTACATTCCCTATATCGATAAAGAACAAGCGGGTTTGCAGGTGTACGATCGATACAAACACGTGCTGTTCACGGCAAAATACCCCATTCACGCCTACAAAACATTTGACGAAATTCCGCCGTTGGTGGTTTCCACGATACTCGCCATTGAAGACAAAAAGCTACTTTCCGATAAGCCCTACTACAATCCTGCAATCGATGCACCTCGGTTTGCGCTGGCGGTGTGGAATCAGATCCTCAAGAAGTTGGGTCTTCCCAATAAGTCTGGCGGAGCGAGTACCATTGCGACGCAGTTGATGAAATATCGTTACTCGCCAGGGGGACTCACCACTGATGGTCAGGAAAAACTTCGCCAAATGTATTCCGCTTCAGTCCTGAGCTACATGAAAGGGCGCAACAATCTTCCTATGCGTCAGGAAATTCTTCGTCAGTATCTTAACTCTTCGCCTTTAGGAGCTGTCCGCGGTTACGGCGAAGTGAACGGGATCGGTGCGGGGCTTTTTGCGTGGTACGGTGCAGATTTTGATCGTGCGAATTTCCTTCTCCGGAAAAAGGAGTCGGAAATGACTGGACAAGAGATCGCCGAAGCGGGAATTGCCTATCGACAGATTTTGTCGCTCTTGATCGCTCATCGCCGTCCTGCTCAGTATTTGAATGCCACTTCGGCGGATCTGCGCGATCTGTCTAATACCTATCTCATGATTCTGCAGGAAGAAGGCGTAATCGGCGAACGACTGTTCCGCGCCGCCACCGAAGCGGATGTTCAGCTCACGAGGAAAAAACTATCTGGCAGTGAACGGGAAATCGAACTGAACAAACGCAAATCGATCAATCTCATTCGCACGCCACTTTTGTCGTTGCTCAATATCTCGTCGGCCTACGATCTGGATCGACTCGATCTCACGGTGGAGACAGAACTCGATTCGGTTGCGCAGGTTGTAGTGACTGAGTTTCTGAAAACGTTGAACAATCCCGAAGTGGTTGACAGTCTGGGGCTTCGGGGCGATCGGATGCTTCGTCCCGGCGATGATCCTTCAAAATTGATCTATTCGTTTACACTCTACGAACGGGCGGGTCACCGCAATCTCACCCGCGTGCAGGCCGACAGCTGGAGTGCACCGCTCAATATCAACGAAGGTACGAAACTCGATCTTGGTTCGACGGCAAAACTGCGTACAATGATTAGTTATCTCATGATTGTCGAACAGTGCCGCGATTCGATTCTTCGCCTTTCTCCTGAAGCGCGAAAATCTTTTAAACCTGATCCTGATGATGCCATTACGACGTGGGCGAACAATTACATTCGCCAAGGACGCGACACAACGCTGTCGGTGATGATCGAAGCGGCGTTGGATCGTTCATTCTCGGCAAATCCCGGGGCGTCGTTCTTTACAGCCGGCGGACTTCACACGTTCCACAATTTCAACCGCGACTATGATGGCGAAATCATGCCGATTCGCAAGGCATTCCGCCACTCTGTGAATCTTCCGTTTGTGCGACTCATGCGCGAAATGGTGGAGTACTACATTGCTCGAATTCCCAATGTGGGCACGATAAAAGATGCAAACTCGCCATCGCGTGATATTTACCTCAAGCGGTTTATTCGCCACGAAGGCAATACATTCCTCAAGCGGTTCTATGGTCAGTTCAAGGGATTGGATCGTCAACAACTACTCGATGAAGTATTCTCTGATATTCGTCTGTCGCCCTATCGATTTGCCACAATTTATCATACGGTCACCGGCGAAAAAGACAGTGTGGAAATCGAACGGCTGCTGGGTAAGTTCCATCTCGAAGGCCGTCGAAGTGAAATTTTTGCAGATATCGATCAAATTATCGAGCGAAAGTTTAATCTGCAGGATCTCGGATACCTCGCTTCGATGCATCCGCTCAAACTGTGGCTGGCCAATTATCTGATCAAAAATCCCGGAGCTTCTCTCTCCGAAGTGTACGCTGCTTCTGATGTGGTTTTGCCTGACGTTTACAAATGGCTTACGAAGAAAACGCGGGCATCCGCGCAAAATCGTCGAATCCGTGTTATGCTTGAACAAGAAGCGTTCACGCATATTCATGAATTGTGGGTAAAACAAGGGTATCCCTTTGATGAATTGGTGCCATCTTACGCGACGTCACTTGGAGTATCCGCCGACCGACCTGCGGCCTTGGCTGTTCTTGCGGGAATCATTTCTGCTGAGGGAATGAAATATCCAACAGTGAGAATAAACAAACTGAGTTTTGGTACGGGTACACCTTATGAAACAGTGCTAGAACGTAAAGAGGAGCCGGGAGTTCGAGTCTTTTCGAAAGAGATCGCCACGTCGATTCAATCGCTTCTCTATGATGTAGTAGAGAATGGAACTGCTGTTCGATTGAAAGGTCAGTTCCTCGACAGTACCGGCACGCCAATTCGCGTGGGAGGAAAAACCGGAACAGGTGATCATCGATATAAAGTCTTTGGAGCAGGACGCGGGTTGATCAAGGAGATTAAAATGAATCGCACGGCAACGTTCATGTTTATTCTTGGCGAAAACTGGTATGGAACGATAAGTGTTGCTGTTCCAGGTCGCGCAGCCGAGAACTATATCTTCACGAGTACTCTTCCGGTGATGATACTCAAAGAGGTTATCAAGCGGATTGAACTGGTCGATACAAAAGAGACAAGGCGACCAACACCCAAAGCTGCACCGGATGATGTTGTCCAGGTGGATCAAAAACAGATCATGGTAACGGATACGGTAATAAAGGATACAACTACTGTACGATAACTAAAAGGCTGCCGGAAACGAGCAGCCTTTTTGGTTAAAACAAGCATTGAGTTCACCCGCGTTGAATTAAGAATAGTGCGCGTGCGCGTAGATACAGTTGATGAGTGATAAGATCCACAGTGTTGATAACACATTGAAAACAAAAAGATAAAGAAAAATGAACAAACTTCTTGCATTCCCTGTCATCACGATCGTATATTAGGGCCGTTG
>JAIFMU010000244.1 GCA_020048285.1 bacterium
GCGGGCTATCGAATCGCGATCTGCGAACAGATCGAAGATCCCAAGGATGCGGTGGGAATTGTCAAACGCGATGTGATCGAAGTGATCTCCGCGGGAACCGGCATGGATGACAGCATGATTTCCGAAAATGCTAACAATTTCATTATGGGGCTGTTCCAGCAAAATGGCGAGTGGGGAATCGCCTACAGCGACCTTTCCACGGGAGAATTTTCTGCCACAGTTTCCGCCGAAGAGACACTGACCGACGTGATCGCGCGAATCGATCCTTCGGAACTGATTCTCACCGCTGCCGACGAAGCGCGGCCGGTGATCAAAAATCTCAAGGAACTTTTCTCGGTGAAATGCTTTACTGTTCTCGATTCGTGGCAGTTCGAGTTTCAACGGTGCGAACAGGTTCTGTGCGATCACTTCTCGGTGAACGCTCTCGAAGGTCTTGGTCTCGAAGGAAAAGATCGCGCTGTTTCCGCGGCGGGCGCACTTCTGTCGTACCTGAAACATCAGAAACGTAACGATCTCAAACACATTTCGGCAATCAAGATTGACAGCGGCGAAAGTTCCGCTCAGCTTGATCCGGCAACGATCCGCAATCTCGAACTTTTGCGCCCGATTCACTCGGACGAAACGGGCGGAACACTCATTTCGGTGATGGATCGAACCTCCACAACCATGGGTTCGCGTATGATGAAACGGTGGATCGTTCGTCCACTTACCGATTCCGGTGCGATTAATCAGCGGCTCGATGCGGTGGAGTGGTTTAGCAAAGAGTTGTTCGTTCGATCTGATCTGGAATCGGTGCTGAAATCGGTTGCCGATCTGGAACGGGTGATCGGTCGAGTCATGGTTCAGCGGGCCAACGGAAGAGATCTCGCATCATTGAGAGATTCGCTGAAACAGTTCCCAGCGATAGTTGATCTTCTCAAAGAAACGCCAAGTTTCCTCGTGAAAAATCTCATTTTGTCGCTCGGCGGGTTTGAAGATATCGTTACAGAACTGCAAAACACGCTCACCGATGAACCGCCCACTTCGGTTCGCGATGGCGGACTGATTCGCGATGGGGTCAACGAAGAGCTTGACCAGATCCGCGACGCTGCGGTGAACGGCAAGGAGTGGATCGCGCAGCTTCAGCAGAAAGAACGAGCCGCTTCGGGAATCGAATCGCTCAAGGTTGGCTACAACAAAGTGTTCGGCTATTACCTCGAATGTTCAAAAATTCACGCTGAAAAAATTCCAGATTATTTCATTCGCAAACAGACGCTGGTCAATGCAGAACGCTACATCACACCGGAACTGAAAGAGATGGAAGCGACGGTGCTCGGCGCCGAAGAGAAACTGGGCGATCTCGAGTATGAACTGTTCTGTGCGCTTCGCGAAAAGATGGCACGCCGGTGTGAAGATGTTCAGCGCGCCGCGGAAACAATTGCGATTATCGATGTTCTCGGTGCGCTCGGACGACTGGCTGCAGAACAGAACTACTGCCGTCCCGTTCTCAACGACACTATCGATATGTTCATTGAAGCAGGGCGTCATCCCGTGGTTGAACAGATGAACAATAGCGGCGATCCCTTTGTTCCCAACGACACGACCTTTATCACGAACGAACGCCAGCTTCTGATAATCACTGGCCCTAACATGGCCGGTAAATCGACCTATCTTCGCCAGAACGCTCTCATTGCGCTCATGGCTCAGATGGGATCGTTTGTTCCCGCCGACCGCGCGGAGATCGGAATCGTGGATCGATTCTTCACGCGAATCGGTGCGTCCGATCGACTCGCTCGCGGGCAATCGACGTTCCTCGTTGAAATGATCGAAGTGGCGAATATTCTGAACAATGCCACGGATCGATCGCTGGTTCTTCTCGACGAAGTGGGTCGCGGAACTTCGACATTCGATGGCGTGTCGATCGCCTGGGCGGTGGCGGAGTATCTTCACAATCAGCCGGGACGTGCGGCGCGAACGCTCTTTGCAACGCACTATCACGAACTGATCGAACTGGAAACGCTTCTTCCGCGATGTGCGAATCTTCATATTCTCGTCAAAGAGTGGGAAGACAAGATCATTTTCCAGCGCAAGATCGTCGAAGGCGGAAGTTCGCACAGTTACGGGATTCAGGTGGCGGGACTTGCGGGAGTTCCTCAGTTGGTGATTAATCGTGCCCGTGAAATCCTGATCAATCTTGAATCGATGGAGTTCACCACTGAACACAAACCAAAACTGGCTGAACACATATCGACGCCTTCAGAACGAAAGATCAAAAAGAAGGAACCGGAAATTCAGATGAATCTGTTCGATGTGACTCCCGAACTTCATCCGGTGGTTGAAGAGTTGTCCAAGATCGATATCTACAAACTCACCCCGCTTCAGGCATTGAATTTGTTGGCGGAGTTGAAGGAGAAGATTTAGACGATTTGTAGAGACGCGATGTTCGCGTCTCTTGCAATATCTCAAGACGCATTCAATGCGTATCTACATGAGAAATCAAACCGAGTAACAAGCGCTGAATCTGTTGGCGGAGTTGAAGGAAAAGATTTAGGTGACGACACAACGATACAACGACGAAACGATTCAACGCGAATGCTGAAACGACGAAGCGATTAAACGACAAAACGAAATGGTAAAGATGCTGACATTTGAGATATTAAGTGATGACCGACTTGAGATTCATGGTTCTCTAGATGGTTTGAAGCTTTTAACCAAAACAATCGAAAAGCTGATTCTTCATACAAAAGATGGCTCTTTTGACCATGAACATTTGATGTCGGAGACATGGGGTGGTAATGAATTGTCATCAATACAAAAAAACATGGATTCAGAATTGATCAACCATGTGAAAATCTACTGTTGGAAAAATGACAATTCTCAATAGAGTCAATTAAAATGAGGAACCAATGTACCGTGAAATAGAATCATTTGCGATTCGTGCTGACAATAATCTCTATGTCGAATTTCAATCAGGTGAAACGGGACTTTTCGACATAAAACCATATCTGAAATCGGAGTTCTTTTCGGAACTGAAAAACGAAGTGTACTTTAGTCGAGCCTATCTTGAATTTGGCGTAATCAGTTGGCCGAATGGTCAGGACATTTCACCGGATACGATCTTCCACGAAATGAAAGCGGTTTCACGGCCGGAAGGAATTACACTTCGGTATAAGCACTACGGTTCAATGGAGGAACCGAATACCAATGAGTAACTTTGAAAGCAAAAAAAGATCTTCACATGGGATCAACAGGAATCCTTTCAATTCTTCCAGAACACAAGCAGAAACAGGCGGATCTATTTCTCTAAACGAAGACTCTCATCACACGAAATTGAATTATCTTACCAAAACAAAAAAGCAAGAATTTGAATGTTTGATTCTCCCATGACTGAAAAATCCTTCACGTCAAACTCGCCGAACAGGGAATCCGAATCTTTGCGATTCAGCTTGGAAATGACAAACAGTCTTTCATTCATCCGAAAAAAACAATCGAAGTGTGTCGCAATGATCGTCGCAGTAACAGTGTTGCCTCTGATGGAATCTGTGTGGAGTGTGTGGAACTGATCGCAAATTTTCTCAGATCGGTGTGAAAGAGACTCTCTTCAATCACACCCCCTAAGATTTAATAATCACCTTAAAAGTTACCAAAACCAGCTATCCATAATGGAGGATGACATTGAAGTCATCGTCGATACGGCAGTTTTCTTTCCCGTCCCACAAAACCCGAAACCTAAGATAAAGGAGTTCACACCTTCGCCATCCATACGATCAAACTTATAACCACACTCTAATTGCAGTCCAAGATTCTCGAACACAGGTATAATTACACCACCTGTAATGGGAAGAGACAAACCAGGTGTCCCCTCATCGTCCAAGATTACGGAAGTGAATTGAGGTGAAGATAAAAAGTATGGTTTAACTTTTGACTGACCATACAAAAAACCAATTTCCATTCCCGTTCCAATAGTGCTAATACTTTCGTTTTCTCCATCAAAACGAACCGTTGTGCGACTGTAAGAAACTTTGGGGCCTAGAACAAAATTTTTGGTAGGGAAAAAACGAATTATTGGAGAAACTTGGAATGTATTTACTGAAAAATCATCCAAAACCTCACCTTCGTCAACAAATCGAGATGAAGAAAATCCCGCAGTTCCTCCAAACCACAAATTTCCGCGACTTCCGTCAAAACCTGTTTGAATGGCTTCTTGAGCATAAAGTCCAGAAAGTGAAAGTAGAAATGGAACAATAACTTTTGCAGATGCAGGTTTCACGGTATCCCCTTAATATTTAGATAATAATTTGCTTCTGAATATACATTACCACGTCACATTTTGAAAAGCTGCAAGCCATTTAGATCTCAAGTATTAACAACAAAACTAATATGAACAATCGAACGTCTCAACCACAGAAAAATGCATAAAGGAATAATTGAAAGAATATTAGCAATATTAAACCTCTTTTTTCTGACAAAGAAAGAGTTTAAACGATTTTCCCGACGGCAACGTATCGATTCGCGAATCGAGACAGGTAAAACCATTTTCCTCGGCAATCTGTTCAAACAGATCGGGATCGACAAGGGTGAGAATTGATTCGAGCGGTTGCAGTGATTCGCTGTACGGCGAAGGTGAAATTTCCGCAATCGTTTCACTGGGAAGCTGAATAACTGCGCCAAAGTAGCCACCTGCTATGATCGATTCCGCGCACTTGGCAATGGCCGTGGCAAGATCGACATATTCTAAGAAGAGCCCCGCAAAGAGAAACTGCACCGGTTCAAACTGGCAAGTTTCATCACAAAAATCGGCGGTCATGATTTCAAGATGTTCGAACTGTTCACCGAAGCGGTCAAACGCGACATCGCAGAAATCGTTGTTGATATCGATGCCGATGAGTTGTTCCACACCGGCATAGCGCAACTGATCAAACCCATTTCCTCCGGCACACCCAATTACGGCAACTCGCTGCGGCTGAATGATACGCGCCAGTTCTCCCATGGTTTCAGCCAGATAGGTCGCCTGTCCGATTTCGGGTGAATTCATGTGCGATTCATAGTCATTGAGAGAAATTTCGGTCCAGGGAGTCATACTTTTTCCTTTTATTGATCTCTAAAAATACACTGCGGATCGCGCAACTAATTCTGAGAAGTTTTCTACGAAATGTACTCAAAGCCCGTACTATCATCAGCAGCATCAATGGTGAAATGAGATCAAAGGAACGGGTATGAAAAAAAGAACAGCAATTATCGCAGTGCTGGCAGCACTTCTTCTCTTTCAGGGATGCGCACTTTTGGAAAGTCTCAACGACCCCACACCAACCCAAACACTCATGGAAGGCGTCTGGGAAGTGACTGGCGTATATGATCTTTCTACAGACTCCACGGTCAATATGATCGACTCGTTGGGACTAGGTTACAAGAGTAAACGGATTCCGCTCTTTGTGAAACTTTCCGAAGATGGCGACATGCATAGCACCGCGGGCCCGCTCTTTTTGTATCTCGTGTACGGCAACCGGAACTACACCAATTTCTTCGGAAAGGTCGATGAAATTTTCCGCTATACCGACTTTGAAACGACCAATGGCGATTGGAGCATTCGCGATGGAATCGTCAGCGATTTTGATATCCAGGTCAAACTAACCCCGCCGGGCATGAAAACGATGACGAATGTAATGGAACTGTTCGGAGTAAATGTCCAAAAAATCAAAACATTTCTCCTTCATCGGTTCAACAATGTCACTGTGGCAATTTCCGGCAGTTCACCGGACAAAATGACCTGGCGTTGGACCAACTCGGTGGATGCGACCTATTTCACCTCCGGCGATAATTTTGACAATATGATTTGGGTTGGATGGGAAGCGAAACGATTCACCCGATGTAAAGTCGTATTTGAAAAACGTGTAGGTACACTTCAGGATCTGGTCAATCAGAGTAAGTAAAAAAGTCTGCATACAATGGAAAAGGTTCGGCCATGGTCGAACCTTTTTGCTACCTAGATTTTTCGTCAAAGCAACAGCAACACTTCAACGGCAAAAGGAATTGAAGAAGAATCCCATCACACCGAAGTATTCATCATATTTCACCTGATTTTCAATCATAACAAACCCAATACACTGATCTCTCCATTTTCGAGATATCAAAAAACAAAACAAATCAAAACAAATAATAATATCTACTTAACTACAATAAAGTGTTCTCAACTGAGAACGATTTTTTTAAGAGTAGCTAAAAAATCAATTCGTTTTTATTCGTGATTGTTACATTAGTAGTATTCAAATTTATAGGAGAATGCTATGAAAAAGAAAGAGATTGTACTAATTGCCGGCGTATTGATCGCAATCGTAATTCCCGTCGCAATTGAACACCTTCCCGAATCAGAAAAATGGTTCCGTCCAACCGCGGTATCTGAACGCGAAGGCGAAGAAGAGGAAGAGATGAATCCCGCCAAATTTGCACCGTGGAGCGCAGAAGATGCAGCACGAAATCAAGAGATGCTGGAAAAGTACATGGGAAAACGCCCGAGCAATTCTCGTAGTGTCGAAACATTTGCCAATGGTCAACTTTCAGGTGAATGGGCCAATCGCGGACCGAACAATATGCCTGGCGCATTTAAGTTCACCGAAATGCTCGATGGAACTGATACGATATACGGTGTCACGTGGAATCACTACTCGGGAGAATACAATTCCAAATCGATGATTTTTAAAGGAACTGTCTACAATTCTAAAACAGGAACAAAAGGCGATGACTTTGTGTCAATTACACCTCATTGGCCAAATCGCTACCGCGATCTAATCGCTATCAA